>JAUIEG010000195.1 GCA_030428745.1 Alphaproteobacteria bacterium | reverse complement strand
CTTTCTAGCTGACGCGTTGCTTCCAGAAGCGAACCTCAAAACCGCCGTCGTATCGCTTGACGATTTCTACCTTCCAAAATACGCGCGGTTAAAGCTTGCTGAGGACGTGCATCCGCTTTTGGCGACGCGCGGCGTTCCCGGAACACATGATGCTGTTAGGATGTCGGCGGCTATTGACGACTTGCTTACGGGACAGACTGTCACCGCTCCGGTCTTTGACAAGGGAAGCGATGACCGCAGCGCGAAAACCCAAAAAATCATCGGGCCGGTCGATATCATTCTGGTTGAAGGCTGGTGCGTAGGCGCACCCGCGCAGGATGACGCGGCGTTGGAAAGTCCGATCAATGCGTTGGAGCAAAATGAAGACCCGGATGGCGTCTGGCGGCGTTATGTGAATGGACGCCTCAAGACGGATTACAACGACCTCTTTTCACGCCTTGATTATCTGATCGTACTGCGCGTCGACAGCATGGAAAGCGTTTTCGAAAACCGGCTGCGTCAGGAACGAAAGCTGCGCGCCGCGCGCCCTGACGCCAGGACCATCATGAATGACGAAGAAATCGCACGGTTCATTCAGCATTACGAACGCCTCACGCGCCATTGCCTCGACAGTTTGCCGGCCAACGCCGACATCGTCATCGATATTGCAGCGCTCGCTCAGAAGCCCTGAAGTATGGAGCCGATGCTAGCCGTTATCTCTCAGTTGAACCCGTAGGAGAAACAGCGCCCCCACAGCAGCTGTTGCGCCAATCGCCATCAAGACCGCGCTGGCTTTCATGCCGGCGTCAAGAAGCACCCCGCCGAGCACCCGCCCGACAACGCCGCCGCCGCGTCCTATGGCGACAGCGAGCGCACAACCGGTGACCCGTAATCGCGCCGGAAACGCGCGCGCGAGGAAAGCGTAGAGCCCGACAATGCCGCCCATCATGAAAACGCCAAGCATGAAAGTCACAATGCGCAAGACGGCGAGATCGCCTGTATTCATCGCAAACATGGTCATCAGAATGGACGTCCCCACCATGGAAGCGACCGCCAGCCGTTTGAGCCCGAGATAAGCTGACGCCAGCCCCACCAGAACGCCGCCGACAACGCCGCCCATCGAGGTAATCGCCGATGTGGCGATAGCCGCCGATTGCGTATAGCCCGCGTCAGTGAGAATTTTCGGCGTCCATCCGCTGAAGAAATAAAACGCCATGATATGCAGGAAATAGGCGCTGATCAGCAGCACTGTCAGCATCCGTAAACCGGGACCCAGCAGCTCGCGCGGATCAGCGCTTTCCTTTTTGAGTTCGGGCGCCCGGGCTTCGTCCACAGTTGAATGGCCGAGACGTTTCAGGACGACGTTGATTTTTTGAAGCGCGCCCGGCCCGCCGCGTGACGCGAGATATTCAGGCGACTCCGGCAGAGCAAACCAAACGACCGGTATGAACGCCGCCGTCGCAAGTCCACCCGCCGTGAAGATCGCGCGCCAGCCCGCAGCTTCCACGATATCGGCAGCGATGAACCCGCCAACAAGACCGCCCAAAGGAAAACCGATGGTCATGGCGCTCACAGCGAGGTCACGGCGGCGATTGTTGGAAAACTCCGCTGCAACAGCGGTGATCGACGGAATCATCAAGCCAACGCCAAGGCCCGTCAAAAGCCGGCAAGCCGTCAGCATCGCGAGAGTGTCGACCCATGCAGTGAGCACCATTCCCATGGACATGATGACGAGACTAACGAGCACCGTCGGCCGGCGGCCAATCCGGTCCGCCATTGGCGCCAGAAACACCGACGCCCCGGCGCCGATAACATTCGCAGCGATGACCGCGCCCAGCGCCGCGCGGCTGATTGACCAGTCTTCGGAAATTCCCGGCGCCGCAAAGGTGATAGCGAGCACATCAAACCCATCCAGCGCATTGAGCAGCACCAGGAGGATAATAATGAAGACCTGCATCGCGCCCATCGGCGCATCATTGAGAACTTTGGAAACCGAGTCGGCCGAGTGTTCGGGAGTCGCCATGCCGCATCCAGTAAATCTGCGCGCAAAGCGCTTCAAGAAGATGAAAAACTAGTCTGCGCCGCAGAAGTGCGACAAGCAAGGAAGACTCTATTTGCATCTGCGAAGCCAGGCTACAAAAAACGCCAGCGTTTCCGCTGGCGTTTTTTTATGCCGATTGTCGCGGCGTTTAAAGCTTCCCGCGCCAGCCATCCACATCGGCGTAGCTGGTCCGCGCGACTTCCGAGTAAGGAACCGGACTGACGACCGCCTTGATCGACGTTTGCGAATGCGGTTCGACCGTCGGTTTTGTCGTGCCGCCATTTTCCTCGCCCCAAACGAAACGGACTTCGGTGCCCGGCGTCGCATATTTAGGATCGAGGATCGCGAGCGTCAGCATTTTGCGCTCATTGGAAGAGTAGCCGACCCAGGTCGACACCCCGGCCACTTCATCGCCAACCATGACGCGGTCAAACGGGTGCATGGAGTAAACCGCAGAGGGGAACTCCATGAACTTTGCGCGCTCGCCCTTTTGCAGCTGCGAGCCGATGCACTGGAGGACTTCGTCGCTATCGAGCGCCAGCGTCACTTTAATGCGGTGCTCATCGTTCTGCTTCTTCTCAAGCGCTTCGCGGCCAATAAAGTCGTGATCAAACTTGACGAAGCCGCCATAGGAAAGATCCCAAGGCGTGAAGTAATAATCTTCGATCTTGTCCGAGACAAAGCTGCCGCCAATAGAGGCGTTCGCTTCATAGCTCGTGCCCGGCAACCACTGGCGATAGTCTTTCAGACTGTCACCTGAGTAGACCGCCTTGATTAACGCCTGACGCACGGCTTCGCCGTCATCCCACGGACCATAAAGTTCAAAGCCTGGCTGACCGGCCATTCCGTGACGCAGTGCGCCGACATCTTTGCCCGCAATTTTTAGCGTCGTCATATTGAAGAATTTCAGTTCCGGCGGCTTCTGGCCGAGGGCTTTTTCCATCGTGGCCATGGCATTGGGGCCCTGCACCTGGAAGCGATAGGCTTTGCGGCGGGACTGGTCTTTGCGCATCGCCGTGCGCTCATCAAGCTCGACCTTTACATCCCACTTGCCGGATTCAGCATGGAACATGATCCAGTTAAGCGTCGGGATGCGGCCAACAAGGTTGAACTTGTTCTCAGCGAGATAAAACAGAATGACATCCCCAATCACATAGCCGTCAGGCGTCACCGGCACGAACTGTTTCGCCTTATTGACGGTGAAGTTCTTGAACGTGTTGATGCCAAGGTAGTTGAGAAAATCAAAAGCGCCCGGCCCTTCTACAGCGAGATCAGCCATATGATAGGACTGATTGAAGAGAACGCATGTCTCCTGCCAGCCGCGCTGCTCATCGCGCCAGTTGGTGTATTCCGGCGGAACGCCAGGATAAACATTTGGACCGGCCTGCGAATTGCGGAGCATGGTGACTGGCCCACCTGCCGCCTTCATGGCTTCTTCAAGGTTTTTCGACGTCATCGACTACTGCTCCCTTAAGTTTTGACTGCTGTCAGTTTGACCCGTGCGATAAACTATAAATTCCGGAAATACTTTCCGGGGCGCGCTTTCATAAGCAATGAAAAGTGAAAACTGTTACCGGCGCTAACATGTTGATTTACAGCGCATACAATGCTCTTCGCACTCGCAGCGTATGCAACAATGTTTTTATGATGAACGCCCGCACCCTCAGACATAACCGAACTCTTTTTTCAGTGCGTCTTTGACCTGCGCCAAACGCGCTCTGCTATCGTCATTTTCCGGCGAGAACAGCACCATGCGCTGACCGAGCACGCCTTCGATAGCGTAAGACGTATGGTGAAAATCAATCCGGCCAAGGCCTTCATATTTCACTGAATGTGACGCTTCGAAGCTGTCCGTGATTTCAGTGCCCTGCCAATATTGATCGAAGGCCGGACATTGCGCACGCATTTCCGCAATGAGCTTGTCGAAATAGGTGGGATCTTTTGAGCGACTGTAGTCCCAGCGTAGTTTCGCCGTCAGCCGTTTCACCATCTTTTTGAATTCGTCTGCATCTTCCTGATAGCGCTCCGACAACAGGAGCACGCGCAGCATGTTGCGGTCATCCGCCGGTACGGCGCCGTAGTCACGCAGAATATGAGCGTAGAGATTATTCCATCCGATGACGGACCAGTTTTCATTAATCACGATTGCCGGCACGCCCACCGTGTCGAGCGCGAGCCGGACGCCGGAACTGAGATTCTCATGAACATCGGGAGCGAGCGGCGGCGGACGCCCCTGCGCCAGATGGAATAGAAATGCCCGCTCCTTCTCATCCAGCCGCAAGACGACGCTCAGATTGTCGAGCACTTCGGCGGAAGGCCGGATATCACGACCCTGTTCGAACCATGTGTACCAAGTGAGACTAATGCCAGCGAGTGTCGCCACCTCTTCGCGCCGCAACCCGGGCGTGCGCCGCCGGCCGGTGGCCACAATGCCGAAATCCGCCGGATTGAGGCGGTTTCGGGCGCTTCTGAGAAAGCGAGCTAATTCCGAGCGGTTTTGCTGCATAACTTATCGTATTACCGGTAATAGTACTCCTCGGCCAGATGAATTGAGATTCATATTGCGACCAAGGGCGAAATCGTCACCCAAATGAAGGGAATTCCCATGAGTGGAAAAGTCATCATCACCTGCGCGCTGACAGGCTCGTCGCCGCTGCCGGACCACCCGAATTTCCCGGTGAAGCCGCGCGAGATTGCTGACGCCGGCATCGCCGCAGCGGAAGCTGGAGCCTCAATTCTCCACATCCATGTGCGCAATCCCGAAACCGGCGGCATTTCCACCGAACTTGAACATTATCAAGAGGTCGCTTCGCTCATTCGAGAGAAGAATAATGAGGTCATCTTCAACATCACGACGGGGCCAGGATGCACCTGGATGCAGAGCGATGAAGACCCGAAAATGCCGGCGCCGGCGGAAAAGGGAACGTTGATGTTCACCGCTGAAAAGCGGCTCGAACATATTCTCGATTTAAAGCCCGAAATGTGCACGCTCGATATTTGCACCATGCAGCTTTGGGGCGGCGTAGCCATCAATCTCGATCCCATGATTACCCGCATGGGACACATGATTCAGGACGCTGGCGTTCTTCCCGAAATTGAATGTTTTGAAGCCGGCGATTTCGTTTTCGCCGATGACCTGATGGAAAAAGGCGCGATCCCGAAAAATTCTCCCTTCTCTTTCGTGCTCGGCACTAAATACGGCCTCCCGGCGACGACAGAAGCGATGACCTATGCGAAAAACCAGATCCCGCGCGGCGCGATCTGGACCGGTTTCGGCGTCAGCCGTCATTCCTTCCCGATGGCGGCGCAGGCGGTCCTCCTTGGCGGCAATATGCGCGTCGGGTTTGAAGACACGATTTATCTGCGGCGCGGCCGCAAGGCGGATTCAAACGCCGATCTCGTTCACTGGGGCGCAGAGTTGATCGAACGTCTTGGCCGCGATGTAGCGAGCGCCGGGGAAGCCCGGAACATGCTCGGCCTCAGTGAATAGATCCTAGAGAAGAAGACACCAGGGAGTCGGAAATTGACGGACGTAAAAGGCAAGGTTGCTTTCATCACCGGTGGTGGATCGGGGGTGGGCCTCGGTCAGGCGGAAGTCTTCGGCAAAGCCGGGTGCAAAATCGCGATCGCAGATATTCGTGACGATCATCTGAAAAGCGCCGTCAAAGAGCTCGCGGAAGCA
>JAUIEG010000194.1 GCA_030428745.1 Alphaproteobacteria bacterium | reverse complement strand
TGGCGACGAGCCCGCATGATGTTTCCGGTGAAGGCGCGCTGGCCGGCCTTGGCGAAATCGCCGACGCCATGGTGTTGCCGCCGACATTGACGCTGCAATATCACTTCGCGCCGGACGCGGCCTTCCGTCCGTATGTTGGCGTCGGCGTCAACTGGACGATCTTCTACTCTGAAGACGCAAAGACATCGCTGACAAATGCGATCGGCCCGACAAGTGTTTCCATGGATGACAGCTTCGGCTGGGCGGCGCAGGTCGGCTTCGATATTCCGATCTCGGACCGCGTCTTCCTCAACGCTGACGTGAAATATATCGACATTGACACCACGGCGACGCTGACCACCGGCGCGCTGGTCAACACAGTCGATGTCGACATTGATCCGTTTGTCTTCGGCATTGGCGTCGGCATGCGTTTCTAAGCCGCGTAAACTCCTTCCCTCCACTCGGGCCGTTCCTTCATTGCGGGGGCGGCCCGTTTTTCTTGCTTGATTTTACGGCGTCGTTGTTCTCAATGCCCGACAAGGGAGTTGAGCCTTGAGCGATCTGTCGAACTGGCGCGGGTGTCGCGCCCCGGAGTTGAAGATGGTCCGGGGCCGGTATGTGTCCGTAGAACCGGCGCTGTTTCCGGCATGCGCGGAAGATCTCTTTTCCGTGCTGGGCGGCGCCGCGAATGACGATCTGTGGGCCTATCTTCCGATTGGTCCTTTTGAAAACGCCGCGCAGCTCGCCGAGACCATGGCTTTTGTCTGCGAGCAGCAGAACTGGGTGACCCATCTTTTCCGCGACGCCGCGACAGCCGCGCCCGTCGGCCAACCCCAGAGCCAACTCTTGGGCCAACCCTTGGGCCAACCCTTGGGCATGGCGAGCTATATGCGCATTCGTCCCGAGGCGGGTTCGGCGGAAGTCGGCTGCGTCGTCTTTTCCAAAAAGCTTCAGCGGACCCCGGCCGCGACAGAAACCATGTATCTGATGGCGAAGCATCTCTTCGACGATCTTGGCTATCGCCGCTATGAGTGGAAGTGCCACAACGCCAATGAAGCTTCCAAGCGCGCAGCGATCCGGCTGGGGTTCACCTTCGAGGGCGTCTTCCGTCAGGATCAGGTGGTGAAGGGCGAAAACCGCGACACCGCCTGGTATTCGATCATCGACACGGAGTGGCCCCGGGTGAAGGCCGGCTTTGAGGCCTGGCTCGCGCCGGAGAATTTCGATGGGGCCGGGGCCCAGCGCCGGTCTCTTCTGGAAATTCGGGACGCCCTCTAGGCTCCCTTGTTGTTTTGCGGAACGGCGCGGCTATAAAGCCCGTGACCTTGCAAACTTCCCAACGGAGCCCGCGATCCCATGAACATCCACGAATATCAGGCCAAACAAGTCCTTAAGTCCTACGGCGCGCCGGTGTCCGAGGGGCGGGTGGTGACCGATGCGGGTAAGGCTGAGGCCGCCGCGAAGGAGCTCCCGGGGCCGCTCTATGTGGTGAAGGCCCAGATCCACGCCGGCGGGCGCGGCAAGGGCACGTTCAAGGACGCCTCTGCGGGCGAGGGCGGCGGCGTCCGTCTCGCCAAGTCTCCGGCTGAAGCCGCGACCTTTACCAAGGAAATGCTGGGCGCGACCCTCGTCACCAAACAGACCGGCGAAGCGGGCAAGCAGGTCAACACGGTCTATATCGAAAACGGCTCCGACATTGAAACCGAGCTTTACCTTTCCGCGCTTGTCGATAGGGGCACGGGCCGCATCGCCTTCATCGCCTCTACTGAGGGCGGCATGAATATCGAGGAAGTGGCTGAAGAAACGCCGGAGAAAATCGTCACGGTGCGGATCGATCCGGCGACCGGCTGCATGCCCCATCACGCGCGGCGCATCGCCCAGGCGCTCGGCCTTTCCGGCGTTTCGGCGAAACAATGCGGCAAGCTGATCCCGATCCTCTACAAGGCGTTCACTGAAAAAGACATGTCGATGCTGGAGATCAATCCGCTGATCGTCACCAAAGGCGGCGATCTTCTGGTGCTTGACGCCAAGGTCGGCTTCGATCCCAATGCGCTGTTCCGCCATGAAGATATTCTGGCCCTGCGCGACGAGACCGAAGAAGACCCGATGGAATTGAAAGCGTCGGAATACGATCTTTCCTATGTGAAGCTCGACGGCAATATTGGCTGCATGGTGAACGGCGCGGGCCTCGCCATGTCGACCATGGACATCATCAAGCATTACGGCGCGGAGCCTGCGAACTTCCTCGATGTGGGCGGCGGCGCGACGAAAGAAAAAGTCACCGAAGCTTTCAAGATCATCACCACTGATCCGGGCGTCAAAGGCATTCTCGTCAATATTTTCGGCGGCATCATGAAATGCGACATCATCGCCGAAGGCATTGTCGCGGCGGTGAAGGAAGTTGGCCTTGAAGATCCGCTGGTCGTGCGCCTTGAGGGCACCAATGTGGAAAAGGGCAAGGAAATCCTCGCCAATTCCGGCCTCAAGATTACGCCCGCCGACGACCTCGAAGACGCAGCGCAGAAGGTGGTTGCTGCGGTTCAGGGGTAGTTTCGTGCGCTGGCTTTCAGGCATCATGATTTGCTTGCTGGCGATTTCAACTAATGCTGCCGCGGAAATTGAATTAGGTGATGCGAAAGAAGCATCGCCTAACCCTGCCATTGCGAAGTCTTTCGAATATTTTGAGCGGGCGTGCCTTGAAGCCGAAGGACGAGCTAAAAACGTTCGCGCTTTCGCTCGTAAGGACTCATGGAAAGTTGATACACCAGAAGCGCAGTCGGCAAAGGGCACTGAGCGCTGGAGCAAGAATGTCTTAGAAGACACTGCTATGTTTATGCTTTATATCAAGCCAGTGAATGAGGACGGTCAGACAGGCTTGATGTGCTCGGTATTGAGCCTAAGCGAAAATAGCTCTCGCAATAGAGAGAAGATTCAGGCGGAAACCTTTGAATACATACGCGCCTTGCAGTTAAAGCCATATGCTGGACCACTAAGAACGCTTGGTTCTTATAAAAGCGAAGTTGATGAAGGCGCGTCAACAAGCGCTACTCGACTCCTTGTCCGAATGACTCCTGACAATAGGAATCAAGTCACGATTGGTTATGGCGTCACCGAAGGAAAGTTCTTCGTTTGGCATGCGCTGATTGCGGCGCCGACTTGGTTTGTTCCTGAAAGGCGGGAATGATAGGAGAATTTCTCATTGCATCCCGAAAAGTGGGGTTAAAATCCTTCACCTCCACAACGCGAAAAACACCCCAATCCGGCGAAAAGGGCCGGTTTTTTGAGTGTTGTTGAAGAGTTATCCACCACTTCCGAACCTCCCTTATGATGGAAACCAGTCCGGACATTGAGAGGCGATGAGGCCTGCCGTTCCCACTGGTCCCGATCGCCCGTTCGGTCTTTACAAACAGTGAGGCTGAGGTCAACAAAACAACATGACTGAAAAAGCATCATTCAGCCTCCTTCATCCCCTTCGCGTGCGCTGGGCCGAATGCGACGCGCAGGGGATCGTCTTCAACGTCAATTATTTCCTCTATTTCGACGTTGCGATGACGGAGTGGCTGCGCGCGCTCGGGTTGCAAGGCGACAAGACCATGGATTTTTTCACCGTCCATGCGGAGGCCGATTATAAAGGCTCGGCGCGATTCGATGAGATGCTGGAGATTGGCGCGCGCTGTGCGCGGCTGGGGCGGACATCGATGACCATCGAAGCGGCGATCTTTCGCGGCAATGAAGTGTTGACGACTGGCAAGCTCATTTATGTTCACGCCGAGCCCAAGACGCAGGAGAAAACGCCCCTGCCGGAAGATTTCATTACGCGGGTGATGAGTTTTGAAAAAAATGCGCCGGAAATAACCGCATCGGGGCGCGCCTCCTGATGGCGAATGTGAAAAGCGCCTTGCGCGGGGCGCTCTATCGCGCCGGGCTGATTCAGCTTTATTTTCGCGCGGTGGAATGGCGGCTCGCGCGCGGACAGGAGGCTCCGCCAGCGGCGGATGCTCATGGCGTTCCCATTCCGCCCCTGAATTTGATGGCGCTCACGGTCGCCTATGCAGACTGGAAAGCCTTCCTGAAAACAGGTGAGGCGACGGCGAAGGCGCTTGACGGTCACGCGTCTGCGGCGGGCCTTCCTTTTGCGTCGGCGGCGCGCATTCTCGATTTCGGCTGCGGCGCCGGCCGCGTCATTCGTCATCTGCCGCGCATGACGCAGGCTGCGCTTTTCGGCGCCGACTATAATGAGACGCTGTTGAGCTGGTGCGCGGCGAATCTGCCGGGCGACTATGCGCGCAATCGTCTCGCGCCGCCACTCGACCTTCCCGATGCGCATTTCGACATTCTCTATGCGCTCTCGGTATTCACCCATCTGCGTGAGGCGACGCAGCGTGACTGGCTCCGGGAATACGCCCGCATTTTGCGCCCCGGCGGTCTGGCGCTGGTCAGTTTTCACGAAGAGACCCAGCCCGGTTTTCCAGAAACGGCGCGCGCGGTGATAAACGAGACCGGTTTTTACGTTTTGAACGACATGGCCGAGGGATCGAACCTGATTTCAACCTTTCAAACGCGCGCACATCTCGAAGCGCTCGCAGCGGAGCATTTCGAGATTGCGCGCATGGTTCCCCGCGCTGAAAGCGGTGTCGGCCAGTCCCTTGCGGTTCTGCGCCGCAAGCCGGCATAAAACGCCATGAATTACCGTCACGCCTATCACGCCGGCAATCACGCCGATGTTTTGAAGCACGTCGTTCTGGCGCGCGTGATCGAGCATCTGAAACAAAAGGAAGCGCCGTTCCGGTTTTATGACGCCCATGGCGGGATCGGGCGTTACGATCTTGGCGGCGTCGAGGCGGAAAAGACCTTCGAGTGGCGCGAGGGCGTGGGCCGTCTTTTTTCAACCGATGGAGCGCCATTGCCATTGTCCGGCGAAGCAGAAGCGCTGCTTGCCCCCTGGCGGACCTGCGTTGCGGCCATGAATGAAGAAGGCGGGTTGAAACAGTATCCGGGCTCGCCGGAGATCGCGCGGCTGATGCTGCGGCCCGTCGACCGTTTGCGTCTCAACGAACTGCATCCTGTCGATTATGAAACCCTGCTAAAGGCCTATGCGCATGACGGCCGGACAGCGCTCAGCCGGCTCGATGCGCTGGTCTTTCTGAAAAGCCAGTTGCCGCCCCCGGAACGCCGCGGGCTTGTCCTCATCGATCCTCCTTACGAGAAAACCGACGAGGCCGAGCGAGCCTTGCGGATGTTGAGCGAAGGCTTGAAACGCTTCGCCACGGGCGTCTTTCTTTTGTGGTTTCCGGTCACCGGCGACGGCCTTGACCGTCATATCCTGAACCGGGTGCGCGACATGCCGGTGAAACATCTTTGGGTCTCGTTGAATGTAAGAAAACCAATGCCCGATGGCGGGCTCGCAGGATCAGGTGTTGTCGTGATCAATCCGCCATGGAAGCTTGGCGGCGAGCTTGAAGTTCTGGCGCACACACTCGCCGAGCGACTGTCTCAAGGCGAACCGCGCTATGAAATAAAAAACGCAGCGCCATAGGCTGGCGCTGCGTCGTCTTCATCTCGGCGCTAAGGGTTTAAACCCAATAACGCTCCGCTTTGTAATAATCATAAGCGGCGTCACGGAAGCCAAGACCGTCATTCTCGGTCAGCTCATGCAGGGAATCGCACGGCGCCTTTTCAAGCTGCTCTTTGGAATAAGGCACGATATAGCCGCCCTTTTCCTTTTGATA
>JAUIEG010000193.1 GCA_030428745.1 Alphaproteobacteria bacterium | reverse complement strand
GCCCGGCTTGCCGCCGGCTTTCATCACCCGCGCCGCCTCGCGCATGGTGTTGTAAATGCCGGTGAGATTGATGGCGATGCAACGGTCCCAGGCTTGCGGGTCGTAGGCGTCGACCTGTCCTTTCGGATTGCGTCCGCCCTCCGGCGCCGCGAAACCGTCGCCCGGATCGATCCCGGCATTGGCGAAGGCGATGTTTAGCCCGCCATAGTGTTTGACGTGGTCATCGAAGACTTTCGTTGTTTCCTCGCGATCGACGACGTCGAGATGCGCCGCGCGCGCGTCATAACCTTCTTCGCGCAGGCGCGTGGCCTCGCGCTCGGCGCCTTCGAGGTCAACATCGGTCAGCGTGACGCCTGCGCCGGCTTCCGCCATGGCTTCCGCATAGCAAAGGCCGATGCCAGAGGCCGCGCCGGTGACAATCGCGGAACGGCCTTTGATGTCGAATTGTTCAAGTGCTTTCATGGCTCACAGATACAGTTGCTTGTTAATGGGAAGGCCTTTTTCTTTGCAGTAGCTCTCATAGTGGTTCATGAACCACCAGACATCGAGCGTTTCGACAAACTCACCCTGTTCATTGTAAAATTCATTGGCGCCCTGCATCCAGAACAGCGCCTTCATGCCGTTCGGATCATCGGTGACGAGCGTGTGCGCCGTGCCCGGCATTTCGGTGATGAACTCGCCCGGTCCGCACACCCAGTCATATTCGAGATAGCGGAACGTTCCCTCAAGGCCGACGGCCCAGACGGGACCGCGATGTTTGTGGGTGCCGATGACGCCCGGCGATTTGATCCACAGGATATTGCAGTAAACATTCTGGCGAACGTCAAAGGCGAGGTGACGGATGGCGGCGTTGTCGCCAAAGGGGACCCAGGGGCTCTCTTCCTCCGACTTTCCGACATAGGTGCCTTCGAGGCCGCGCTGCTTGATGAGGTCGCCATAAAGCTCCTCGACTTCGACAATTTTATAGGCGCCGGAAGGCGGCGCTTTCATCCCGGACATTGGCGGTCCTCCCTAATGGTTTCCCGAAAAATAGTTGAGTTCCAGAAGCACGCCGTTCGGATCGCGCACAAAGATCTGCTTCAGATCGATCGCCGTCACATGATTGAGCTTGTGGTCGAGCCCCAGCGAGGTGAGGCGGTCCACCATGGCGTCATGGCCGGAACAGTTGAGCGCGACATGATGCACAGGGCCTGTGTCGCGCGGCAGGTCTCGTTTTCCACCATCGCCCATAATGGAGCCCGGCGTCGTCAGGTGAAAGATCGCACGTTCATCGGCGTCATACATCCACTGCACCAGTTTCGGATCGAGCGGCGGCGGCGGGTCACGCGCTTCGAGGTCGAGAACCTCAGCGTAAAACTTCACCGTCGCCGCAATGTCGAGCGTCTGGATGTTGATATGATCGAGAGCGTTGACGCGCATAATCTACCGGAACAGGGTTTTCACATAGTCGGCGCCGATGCCGACTTTCTCGTAATGCTCACGCGCCGCGGCGATGTAATCGTGAACATCGTAATGGCCGACGCCGTTGCCGTCATCATCGAGCCAGATCAGGGGGCCGGTGACGACGAAAAAAACCTTCATGGGTTCGGGGCTGTCATAGGCGATCAGCGTGTGGCCTTCGCCAGGCGATTCATAAACAAAGTCGCCCGCGGTCGCCGTCCAGTCATGTTCAAGATAGCCCCACTTGCCGGAGATCGTGTAAGCAAAAATCTGATGGGGGTGATAGTGCCGGTTCACGAGACCCGCCGATTTCGACATGAGGACATCGGCCCACATATTCCGCTGCGGCGATATCCAGACCGGCTTCGACGAGACGGTTTCCGAAATAGGCACGAAATAGCGCTCGTCGCCGTCGGCGATTTTCGACGCATAAGCGTCGCCGAGAGATTCAGGCTTGAAGACATCCTTGATGGGTTTGATGTCTTTCCAGAATTCTGTGGTGGCGGCTTCAGCCATGATCTTCTCCTACTGCGCGGGGTGGAAACGAAGGGTCCAGAAACTGAAGACGCCATCGTCATGAAGAATAGCGGCGTCCCTCAGTCTATGGCTCCAGTGGAGCCGGAACAAAAGAGGCGGGACCCGAAGGTCCCGCCAGGGGCGTCATGGGAAGGTTAGAAATTAACGCCCAGACGCGCGTACCATTCGGCCGGACGGCTGTAAGTGCCGTAGATCTGGCCGCCGGCGATCTGCGCCTGGCCGGTGGTCAGGTAGCGTTCGTCGGTGATATTCGTGCCGCCCACCGTGATGTTCCAGCGGCCGCCCGGCTCCTCATAAGAGGCGCTGAGATTGAGAATGTCCGTGGACGGACGCTCAAGCAGGAACGTCCGCTCGGTGTCGTTCCACATGGACGAGGTGTGCGTGTAGTCCGCAAGCAGTACGACCGTGGCGCCATTGCCGGGATCGAACTCGAAACGCGGGCTGACATTGAACTTGAAGTCCGGCGTTTTCGGCAGGTTCGCGCCCGGGAAGATACCGCCCTGAAGCGGGTTGGCGGGCACCTGTGCGGGGCCGAGAACGCTGATATATTCAGCGTCGATCAGCCCGACCGAGGCGTTGACCGACAAGCCGTTGCCGGGCGCGAAGACGGTCTCGACCTCAAGCCCCTTGATGCGCGCATCGCCGGCGTTCTGCACCGTCGGCGAAACGCCTTGCTGGAAGTTCAGCTGAATGCCTTCATATTTGGTCGTGAAGGCCGCCACGTTGAACAAGACGCGATTGTCAAACAATGTCGACTTGTAGCCGACCTCCCAGCTTGTCGCTTCTTCTTCATCGAAATCCGGCGCCGTGGGCAGCGGGTTCGACAGACGCGTTGTCCAGCCGCCGGTGCGATACCCTTCGGAGTAGCTGCCATAGACCATCATGCCATCGGCGGGCCGCACCTGAAGGCTCACTTTCGGCGAGAAGTTGTTGAAGCTCTTCTCCTGAATGCCGGCGATGTAGTAGCGCAGCGGCTCGCCCGGGACCGGGAAGCCCTGCGCAATGCGGCAGGCCTCGGAGATGGTCGGGACAAGCGTCATGCAGTTCGGATCACCGAACTGCTGAGCGATTTTATAGTTGAGCCCGTTGCGGTCAGACTGCGCGCCCTCAAACTGTTTCTTTTCGTGCGTGTAGCGGCCGCCGGCCGAAATCGTCAGCCAGTCCGTCACCTCAAAGTCGATCTGGCCGAACCCCGCATAGTTTTTCGTCTTGAGATAGTTCGGGCCGTCAACCTGCAAAAGGCCTTCGGCGAAGGTGACGTAGTCATGGAGATCGCCTTCTTCGACAAAGTAATAGCCGCCGAAGACATAGTTGATGCGATCGTCAAGCGCGGAACCGGTGAGCTGAATTTCCTGGCTGAACTGCCACTGGTCGGTGGTGAAGCTGGTGTGCAGGAAATTAAGCGGCGAGCCGTCAAGATCCATGCCCACATCCCAGTCGAGGTGACGATAGGCGGAGATGAACTTGAGAGCGGCGTTTTCCGCGATGTCGAAATCAAGCGCCAGGTGAACGCCATAGTTTTCAAGTCGCGCAACGTTGTTGCCGTTGGCGTAGGTGGTGTCGATATCGTCGGTGACGAACCTGTCGTCATAAGGCAGTCGGTCATTATAAGGATCGGCGTCCACATTGACCCCGAAGATCGGAGGATTGTCGGCCACCCAATTGAGGCCGCCAATACCGCCGGCATAGGCGATGGGCGGTGGGCCGCCGCCGCAGGACATGTCGCCCGCTGGCGGCTGGATGCCTTCGATGGCGCAATTATACGTGCCGGCGAAGACCGCGCCATTGGTCGCGATGACCTTGTTGGCGAGCTGGCTTTGCTTGGAATAGGCGTAGTCTCCCGAGAGGGTCGCTCTGAACGGGCCGCCATTGTCGTACAGCAGTTTGATGCGGGCGTTTTTGGCGTCGGTGCCGCCTTCATAGTCGCCTTCATTGCCGTATATCGCGGCGCGCATCGTCTGGATTGGCTCGACATTATAGTTTTCGAAGCCCGGATAAGGCATGCGCTTCATGTAGCCACGGCGATCCTTGAGGGAGAAGCTGACCGAAGACTTGAGCGAGTCGGTCAGTGGAATGTCGACGGAGCCGCGGACCTGAAGCAGCTCGAAACTGCCTGTGGTGACGTCGCCATTGAACGAAAATTCATCGCCCGGTGTGTGGGTGACGATGGAGATCGCGCCGCCGATGGTGTTTCGGCCAAACAGCGTTCCCTGCGGACCTTTCAGAACTTCAATCCGTTCCACATCGAGCAGGTCCTGATTGGCGCCGATGGAGCGGGCGAGATAGACGCCGTCAAGATAAACGCCGACGCCCGGGTCGATATTAAAGGCGAAGTCGTTGGCGCCGATGCCGCGGATATAAGCAGAAATGACCGCTGTGTCCCCGGAGAAGGGTGTGCCGGCGTCGAGCGATACGTTCGGGGTGATGTTCGCAAGGCCGGCGACGCTCGTCACCGCGCGTTCCTGAAGCGACTGGCCGTCAAAGGCGGAGACGGCGATGGGTACGTCCTGAACGTTTTCTTCGCGCTTTTGCGCCGTCACCGTGATTGTGTCGACCTGAGCCTGGGCGATTCCCGTCAGGGCGACCGCCATGGCTCCGATACTCGCAGACAATTTGTATTTCATCTTGTTATTCCTCCCGGCATGCGTTGCCTAATTCCCGCCTGCTGGCGGGGATTTCGCTTGGTCTCTACGCACCGGCAGTCACCGTTTCGCGCAGTACGCATCACCGTGAGTGATAGTGCGCGAAGGGGCGCCGATACGTTTCGTCAGGAGATGCTGACGCGGCGTTTTCTCGAATGCATTGGGTTCGTAAAAACACACGACGTCCTTCCGCCGGCGCATCAATCGTGCGACCGTCGGACACTCCCTCCCATTTCCGCCTTGTTATTTTTGTCAGCGGATTTGAGTCTCTCAGTTAGTCCAAGCGTCGCCTTATTTGAGCGTCTCGTCTTGGACAATTACGAAAGCAGGGTGGAGATTTGCGCAATCACTATAAATGTTGTGGTCATGCCACATAAAAGACGCGCCGAGGCCGAGGCAATTTTAGTGTGCGGCGCGATAGGCCGTCGGCGCCGCGCCGTATTTATGTTTGAAGCAGCGGGTGAAATAGCTGCAATCATTGAATCCGGATTCGTAAGCGATGCTGGTGATGCTTAGCTGCGGCGCAGCAACAAGGCGGTCCGCCGCATGCGCCAGCCTTTTGTTCAGGATGTAGGCTGACGGCGTTTCACCGATGGCGGCAAATGCGTTCTGGACAGTGCGAATGGATACGCCAAGTTCGTCAGCAAGATCGGACGGCCGAAAGTCCGGATCGCAAATGCGTGCGTTAACGAGCGCGGTGAGACGGTTGATCAATAGCGCGTCATTTTGAACGCTTATATTCTTGTCTGTGAGCGCCATCGCCAGGAGGTTATAGAAAACGTCGGTGACGCCTTTAACGCGCTCAGGGTCTGCATGACTCTGATCGCCCTGGCGCCAAAGCGACAAGACGAAATCGTGGAGCAGGCGGCTAGACGGCGTCTCGCCGGCGATCTTGTGCGACAAGGCTTCGTCGAGACCCGGCATGCGTTCGGATATGGCGTCGCGCGGCATCTCAACCACAAGCATGACATTGTCGCTGGACAGATCGACACGATAATCTTCGTTGCTGTCGGTCAGGACCGCGTCGCCGGCACGCAGGTGATAGATTTTGTTGGCCTGCGAATGGAGACAGCTGCCCGCATGCTGGAAGTGCAAC
>JAUIEG010000192.1 GCA_030428745.1 Alphaproteobacteria bacterium | reverse complement strand
GCGGTTTTCTTTACGTTTTACGTTTTCTGACGGCAGTCAGTCCGGCGATTCCTGAAAGCATGAATATCAGCGCGCCCGGAACCGGCACGTCTGAAGGCGGCTCCATCATGCCGGAAGGCGAGAATAGCGCCCAGGTCCGGTTTGCTGTTTGCGATAAATCCTGATCGCGGAACGCCGCAAAGCTTTCGCTTACGATGAGATCATTCATCAAGCCAGCCAGAAGGTATAAACCATATCCACTGACACTGCCCTGCCCCGCTAAATTGATATTGGACGCCGAGGTGACATAGCACTCAACTGTCGATTCGCAGCCCGCGATGGAGGTCGGGTCGTTAATGTCCCCCAGAAAAGCGGCGAGAGCGTCAAATGTCTCATTGCGCAGGAGCGCTGTTTCAAAAGGCAGATCGTCGCCATTGTTGTCGCAGCCTGTATATAGATCGATGCAAGTTCCTTCGGTAAACGCCACATCGTATGTCGCCACCAGACTGCCATTCACGGAGCTGAACACTTCAAGCCCTGTGACGCCCGATATCTCCCCCGACCCGTTTGTTACAAGCACCGCCGCACTGGCCGATTGAGCCCATGCCAAGACACCGCTTAAAACAAAAAATCCAAGCGCTGCCTTTTTCAGCCGCGTCGATAATATAAAAAACATTAGTAATCCCCATTTATAGCAAGCGTCGTATGACGCTTGCGGTCACCACACGATGAGC
The DNA here is from genome assembly GCA_030428745.1 of Alphaproteobacteria bacterium. Lineage (GTDB taxonomy): Bacteria > Pseudomonadota > Alphaproteobacteria > Caulobacterales > Parvularculaceae > Hyphococcus. The sequence goes on along the minus strand of JAUIEG010000192.1, from coordinate 5,051 downwards.
GGCGTGCTATTTACGGAACAGACGCCCTCATATGGGAAAGCGACGTTTCTCCGGGAAACGAATCAAAAAAATTCCGATTATTGAGAAATATTCATAACCACGGCAAAACTGCACGCAGAGCTTCAATTAACAACCCAAAGGCGAACAAGCATTTTATTTTCGCGGCAATAATTTCTTGCTTTTCTACAAACCCGCCTCATTGCAGGTCATGAGATAGCCTTCGACAGAATCCCTTTGCCCCTGAAGACTTTCATTTACCGTCGTCTCAAGCTCCACAAAGCGATTCCACGCTTCATCAACACTGCGGGCGTTTTTACAACCGTTAGCCAGATCACCCATCTCAAAGTAGACGCCACTCAAATATGACTGACTATTGACCAGCTCCACCAACATTTCTCCATTATCGGGTTCGGCTTCCAGCCTTTTGCCATGACGCGCCACAACTCGTTCAAGAGCATCTAACGCCAATTTGGGTTTGCCAGCATTGTAGTAGCAATCGCCTTGTTGTGTAAGGACCAAACTCAACAAGTGAAATAGCCGCGCGTTATTCGGGTTTTTTTGCGTTAGCGCCTGGCCGTAAACCAGCGCTTCCTCGAGATCCGCAATGCCTTCGCCGATACGGGTTTCCATTGAGCAAGTCGTATTAGCGCGCTTCAACAAGCTGACAATAAGATGGTTCTTCATCTCCATCGTTGCTTCGGAAGAGCGCGACAGATTCCGAGAGTCCTCGACTCCTGCATCAAAATAAGTGAGCGTAGGCTCATAATCGGCGTCCTCACCGTCTGAATAATAAAGTTGCCACGCCATCACTTCTCCCAAGGTGACATTCGCTCGCGCAAGACCAAGCCTGATTTCATCATTATCAGGATAAAGCGCAGCAAGCGCTTGGTTCTTTTTCAACCCCGCCCTGGTCGTTTCAACTCCAGCGCGATAGTCGCCGAGATAAAAATATGCATAACCATGCATCACACTGGCCCGTGCGTCATTGAGCTTGTCGGCTAATGAAGCTTCGCCGTTGTCAATCAAGATCGAAGCCGCTTCCTGTGCTTGTTTCAGCATCTGGGCGCAGCGATCAAAGTTCGAGTTTGAAAAACCTTCCTGAAAACCCGCTGCTGTGAATATCTCTACATAGGCGCTCAACACTGCGCGGCTTTGGGGATTTTCATCCCGTAATTCGGCGATACGGTCCGCCGCGAGATTGAGAAGCCGGTCCGCCTCTTCCCGTTGTCCAAGATTATCAAAAGCCGGATTCCCTGTGACATCGCTTAAGCGTTTGTAGCCTCTTGCGATCTCAACCTTTAACTCGGTAGACGCATTAGGCGTTGCGCTCAGCGTATCAAGGTAATCAAGCGCCTTGTTTACCAGTATTTCACGCGCCTCAGTTGAGCCGTCGAGTTTGGCCACCTCATCGTGAAAGTCGAACATGATAAAGCCGGCGAGCTCGCGCACCTCTTCAAAACGTTGCGCTGCGTGTCGCTCAGCCGCTTCTGCGCGGAAATACAACACAGACATGACAACGCTGGCGATGAGCACTGAAACAAAAGCCGCCGCCGTCGCGCCGACCGCGAATTTACGCCGCCCGATAAAGCGCATAACGGAATAACGCCATCCACCGTCGACGGCCTTCACTTCTTCCCCGCGCTGGTACGCCAAAATGTCCGCTGACAGCGCATCGACGCTCTGATAGCGGTCTTCCGACGCTTCGGCCCGCGCCTTCTTGATAATCGCCGATAAATCCATTCGGCGCGGGGCAATGACGCCCTCTGTCAGTTCTTCCAGGATCACGCCTAGCGAGTAAACGTCGGTGATGGTCGAGGCCGGCGCACCTTTATTTCTCTCAGGCGCGGCGTACCCCTTCGTCATGGTTAGTTTTGCCAACGCATGCGCGTTCTCCGGCTCAACATCGTCGAGGCTATGGGAAATGCCGAAATCTATTAGTTTTATGTGCCCGTCTTTTGAGACAATTATATTTGTCGGTGTAAGGTCGCGATGGATGACGAGATTGCGATGCGCAAAGGAGACAGCCCGGCACACATCAAGGAAAATTTTGAGGCGCTCATCCAGTGGAAGTGAATTCTCAGCGACATAATTATCCAGGGAAAAACCGGACACATATTCCATAATGAAATAGGGCGCGCCCTCGGCGGTTTCTCCGCCGTCATACATTTGGGCGATATTTGGATGTTTTAGCCGCGCGAGAGTTCGCCGTTCCGTTCGCAACCTTTCGATCAGGCGGGGCGATGCAACATCGCCTCGCACGATCTTTATCGCCGCGACATGTTCGAAATCATCGGTGACGCGTCTGCCGAAGTAGACGGCGCCCATGCCGCCTCGCCCGATTTCCCGCTCAATGTGGTAACCACCGATTGTTTCTGGCATGGGCTCTTCGGGGGCCAGCAGTCTGGCGCCGCCGGTAAAAATCGGCCCTGCTTCCTCTCCATCCTCCTCGAGGATTTCCAATACACGGGCGCACAGATCGGTCTCCGCTCCGGCCTTTGCTTTCACAAAGGCCAGCCGGCTTTCTCGCTTCAGGTCGAGCGCCTCCCCAACGATATCAAGTGCGCGGCGCTCTAGATCGTTTGCCTCAGAAGTCATTTTTCATAGCATTCCTAAGCCAAAGCTTTGCGGCATTCCATGCTCGCCTGATAGTCGCAGGCGATACACCCTTCACATCGGCGATTTCATCCACCGTCATTCCCCCGAAATAGCGCATTTCAACCACCTCAGCGAGCACCGGATCAATTGCGTTCAAACGCATAAGCGCTCGCTCGAGAAGAAGAACATCAATGTCCGCCGCTCCGGGATCAATATTGGATTGGGTCAGTGTGACGTTAACGCCTTTGCGCTTGTCGCGTCCCTTGGATTTTGCGGCGTCCACTAGAACATGGCGCATGACGCGGGCGGAAAGCGCGAGGAGGTGATTTTTATCGTTCACATTGAGCGCAGCCGTTTGAAGCAAGCGCACAATCGCTTCATTGACCAAGTCTCCCGTCAACAGCGATACATTCCGTTCCTCACGTTTCAGGAGAAGTGACGCGATGGACATCAATTCTTCATACAGAAGTTCAAGTAGCTGGCTGCGGGCGCCGTCATCGCCTTGACGACATGCTTCCAGCAACGCCGCGACGTCGCGCTTTTCAGTGTTTGTGGTCATGGTTTTCCACTAGCAGCCGGAAATAGGAGAAAGGGGGCGATGAAAACGAAGTACGCTGTATTCAACCGATTTTTTGGGATGGCGCAAGACATCAGGCCATAGTGTCGCCAATCGAGAGATTAGGCCCAGTCTACGATAAACCCGGCTGCGCGCCGCCTTAGCTCTTCCGAGGACCAGAGATTCCTCAACCCATTCGTAAAACAGTTAGATGAAGCAAAGCGGTCACCGCCACAATGCTCAGCAAGGGTCGTCGGCGTATTTTGTTGTCATGATCTCAAACTTTTCCAGTTTTTTCGATTTACGGACGTCGGGAAAAACCAACACGAACCACAAGTTCGCCGCTAGCATTGGCGCTCGTCGTATCTCTAGCATCTATAAACGTACTAGTGACCGGTTTTGCGTGCGGCTCTGAGTTCCGAAAGTTCCTAAAACCGGACATAATTTTTCGCGCCTAAGCTGCACGGTTTGTGCGAAATCGAGACGGTCGCACGCCACATGACCGCAATCGTGAATATTTCTCTCAGCATTTCTGAATTGAAGGCAGCATATGCTGTACTTTACTTCGAAGCGCAGGCGGTCGTCGCGACGCCGAGCAGACATAGCAACTTCCGCTGCTTTTCATCACCGCCGGACGGATCGTCACCTTCGAAGATTGGTTCGCCGTCGAATGTCGCCGACCCGGGTGAGCCTTGGCTTGACGGTCCAGCGGCGCCAGCGTCGCCGCCGGATGTATCTCCGCCCGGTATCTCGTCGCCGCCCGTCGCATCGGTGTTGTTTTGTGTGGCCGCTATCTCCGACAGGCTGACTTCGACGGACTCTTCAATCTCTTGGTCTTCCTCGTCATTGTTGTCCGCTGGCGGATCAGGCGGCGGATCAACAGGCATCGGATCCGGGTCTGGATCAGGCGCAAGACCCAGAAGCGTCAGCGTGCCGTCGCGCGGCGGTGCGCCGATCCGCGCCACACCGTCAAACACCAGTAAACCGCCCGACGACAGCGTAATATCGCCGCCGACGCCGGTTGTCGCGCCGGGTTCGACAGAAGCGAGGCCGCTAAAGGTCGTCATTTCGGTCGACGCCACGGTGATGGTTCCGCCATTCTGGTCGCCAGCGATCGGCAACGGCGCGCCGACCACGGAAGTCGACCCGATCAGCCCGCGCGCCAGATCGACGCCGAAACCCGGGAACCCGCAGGCGCTATCCTGGCATTGGGCTTCATAACCGTAGGCAACATTGAGCGTTCCCCCAGCATTAGACATCGGCGCGTCCCAGCCAACAACCAGCCGGAATTCGTCCGTGACATCCGGAGCGTTTGTCGAAAAGAAATCCGTAACGCCGGCGCCGGCGCCAGAGCCGCGCACCGTATAGGCCGCGCCCGGCAGGGACGCACCGACGGTGGTTTCGACATTGATATTGGAGAAAACGTCTGTCTCGGCATTATAGACATAGCTGCCCGTAATCGTAGATCCGCCATCGAGGCCGCCGAAACCTGAATTTTCAAACGTCCAGAGAACGCCGGCGAAATCCGCCTCAAATCCGTTCGCCAACAATTGCGCGTCGGCGGTGACAACAATCTCCCGGCCGACAATAGTGATTTCCCCGCCGTCGCCGCCGCTGGCGTCGAGGGTGGCGTCGACGGTGACGGTTGTTGAGTCCGTGCCCGTCAGAATAATCTTGCCGCCGACTTCAGTCGCACCGCGCGCCACGAGATCAGCCTCAACATTTATGATCGTTTCGACAAACTCGATCGCGTCGGTCGCGGTCAGATAGATCGCGCCCCCTTCCGCGTTGATCGCACCTGTCACATTGACGCCGCCGCGATTCTCCCCGGATGGAATATCAGGTGAAAAGGCGACGAGGCCGTCTCCGAAGAAGTCGATAACGAAGCGGTCGCCAGCCG
>JAUIEG010000191.1 GCA_030428745.1 Alphaproteobacteria bacterium | reverse complement strand
GATTGTTCATGGTCATGATAGCGCCTCGCCAAGTTTCGAAGAAAACGTCTCTATATCTTGATCCGTCACGCATTCCGTTGCGGCGACGATGAGAAGGTTGTGCGCGTCCTTGTCATGGGGCCACAGGCGCGCGCCGGGAACGCCTGCAAGGACGCCCTCGCCTGCAAGCTTGTCGACCACTTCCGTTGCATCCCCGGAAAGACGCAGCGTGAATTCGTTGAAATAATTGCCGTTGACCACTTCGACGCCTTTGACCTTGGCGAGCATATCGGCGGTTTTGCAGGCGGCCTCATGATTGAGCATGGCAAGCTTTCGCAGCCCTGCCTCGCCAAGCAATGTCATATGAACCGTGAAGGCGAGCGTGCAGAGCCCGGAATTGGTGCAGATGTTCGATGTCGCCTTGTCACGGCGAATATGCTGCTCGCGGGTTGAGAGCGTCAAAACGAAACCGCGCTTTCCTTCCGCGTCCTGCGTTTCCCCGCAGAGGCGGCCCGGCATCTGGCGAATATATTTCTGGCGCGTCGCGAAGAGGCCCACATAAGGCCCGCCAAAATTGAGGCCGTTGCCGATGGACTGACCTTCGCCGACCACAATGTCCGCGCCCATTTCGCCCGGACTTTTCAAGGCGCCTAATGAGACAACTTCTGTAAACACCGCGACGAGGAGCGCCCCTTTTGCATGCGCGGCTTCGGCGATAGGCGATAAATCACGCACATTTCCGAAGACGTCCGGCGACTGAACGATGACGCAGGCGGTGTCGTCATCAATTTGCGAAATAATGTCTTCAGACGCATCCACATCAATGGGCGCCTGAACGACCGTCGCGTCCACAAGCTCCAGATTAGTGCGCGTCACGGCGCCGTAATGCGGATGAAGCCCTCCCGACAAGAGCACCTTGTTTTTCTTGGTGATACGCCGCGCCATCAGCGCCGCCTCGGCGCAACCGGTCGAGCCGTCATACATGGAGGCGTTGGCGACCTCCATGCCGGTCAAGGCCGCAACCTGCGTCTGGAACTCGAAGAGATATTGCAGCGTCCCTTGAGCGATTTCCGGCTGGTACGGCGTGTAGGCGGTCAGGAACTCGGAGCGCTGGATGATGTGATCCACCGTCGCCGGGATGTGATGCTTGTAGGCGCCGGCGCCGATGAAAAACGGCCCCGCCGAAGCCGCGCGATTTTTCGCGGCCATGGCGGAGAGTGCGCGCTCAACCTCAAGCTCGCCCTTGTGGTCAGGCAAGTCGAAATCAGCGTTCAACGCCTCATTCGGCACATCAGCGAACAGCGCATCGATGTCGCCCGCGCCGATGGTTTTCAGCATCGCCTGCCGGTCCACGTTGTTATGGGGCAAATATCTCATCGAACAGTCCTTTTCACGCCAGGTCGCAACTTAAGAATTGCCGGCGAATTCCTTGTAAGCGCCCTCGTCCATCAGCGCGTCAATTTCAGACGGGTTTGACGGTTTGATTTTCACAAACCAGGCGGCGCCCTGCGGGTCTTCATTGACCTTCGCAGGCTCGTCGACGATGGCCGCGTTCACTTCAACGATGTCGCCGGAGATTGGCGCATAAACGTCGGAGGCGGCTTTCACCGATTCGACAACGGCCATTTCATCGCCTTTGGCGAAGGTCTTGCCCACTTCCGGCAGCTCCACAAAGACGACGTCGCCAAGCTGTTCAGCGGCATGGGCGCTGACGCCGATGACATAATGGTCGCCTTCAGGCTTCAGCCATTCATGGTCTTCCGTGTATTTAACAGTCATTGGTCTCTCCTAACCGCGGTAATATCCATGAGGAACAAACGGCATATCAGCGACCACCGCTGACAGAGGCTTGCCCCGCACGATCAAATTCACTGGTGTGCCGGTTTTTGAAAACGCCGCGTCCACATAGCCCATAGCGACCGGCGCTCCTGCGCTCGGCCCGAACCCGCCTGAAGTCACAGCGCCAATGGTTTTTCCGTCCGTAGACTGAATTTCTGCGCCCTCGCGCGCCGGCGCCCGCCCTTCGGGACGCAACCCCACGCGCAGGCGCTTCGGACCTTCGGCGAGCTCACGCTGAATGCGCGCTGCGCCTGGAAAGCCGCCCTCCTCGCGCCGGCGCTTGCCTACGGCGAAGGCGATATTGCCCTCGATTGGCGAGATTTCCGGCGTCAGGTCGTGTCCATAAAGACAAAGCCCGGCTTCGAGGCGCAGCGAATCGCGCGCGCCAAGGCCAACCGGTTCGACTTCCGGTGCCGCCAGCAGCGCTTTCGCAAGAAGTTCCGCATGGCTGTTGGGGACGGAAATCTCGAAACCGTCTTCGCCGGTGTAGCCAAGACGACTGACGACAATGAAGGCTTGATCGTCTGACGCCGGCCAGAAGCGCGGCCGTATGCTCATGAAAGGTTGTTCCGCCGCCCCGGGAAAGAGACGATTCACCACAGCTGCGGCCATCGGCCCCTGTACGGCGATGAGCGCGCGATCCGTGACGATATTCAGCTCAGCGACGCCGGCGAGTTTTTCCCTGATGAGGGCAAAATCCTGTTCCTTGGTCGCGGCGTTGACGACCAGAAACAGCATCCCCTGTAACTCATCGAGGAAAATCCGGGAGATCATCAGATCATCGAGAACGCCGCCATCGTCCGACAAAAGCACGGTGTAGCGCGCGGCGCCCTTTTTCAGTTTCCTGATTTCGCCGGGAACAAGCGTTTCAATGGCCGCAGCGATCTTTTCATGGGCTTCATCGCTTCCAAGCGCCATTTCCGTTGTGTGGAGATAGGCAAGCCCCATGTGAGAAACGTCGAAAAGGCCGACCTTTTCACGCGTATGCAAATGCTCCTTCAGCACTCCCGCCGGATATTGCACAGGCATCGCATAGCCAGCGAATTCCACCATTTTCGCGCCGAGCGACAGATGTAGGTCGTAAAGTGGTGTTTTTTTCAGTGTGCTGTGTTCAGTGGCCGACATTCAGCTTTCCCATGACGAAATCGCCGTTCATTACGGCGACCCCGGCTGTCACGGGAACCTGAGAGATTTCGCAAAACGGGACGTCTTAAATAAGACGACTGCTTTGCTTACTCCGTCGGTGGAGCAGCGCGCATCCATAATGCGCCGCCCGCTTTCCAGCCTGCACAGCAACAAGCGGTCCTTTTGCCTGAGAGTTTCCGGGGCGGTTGCTCCTTCGGCGCCAGCGAAAGCCTTTGCGGCTTCAGCGTGGTCTCTCCCGCATGCTGCGTGTCCGCCAAGGGACGGACATAGTGAGACATTAGGGGCGCCGTTTTCAGAGTCAATCGGCCTGATAATGACTTGCAGAAAAACTTACGCGACGTTGGCTTTCGACGCGGAGGTGCATGCGCTGCAGTTGCCTTTGATTTCAAGGCGCGCCGTGTGCATGTCGAACGCAGCGGCGCGGACCGCCGGCGCAATATCGGTTTCGACGGCGACAACCTCGAGCTCCTTCACAGTGGAACAGCCCTCACAAACGAGGAAAGTCTGCACCACATGGGGGCCTTCGTGATTGCACACGACAAAGGCGTTCAGCCCGTCGAGCTTGTGGATGTGGCCTTTGGCCTCAAGCCCGTCGAGGGCGCGGTAGACCGTCATCGGCGCCCGCACGCCCCGCTCCTTGAGGCGGTCCAGGATTTCATAGGCCTTGAGCGGGTCTTTGCTGGCGGCGAGCACATCCCAGACCAGCTTTTCGTTTTTCAGCAATCCAGCAGGGCGTTTGCGGACACCCCCCTCGTCGTGATCATGAGAATGATTGGTCACAACACATCTCCTCCGTCCGGCCAGAAATGTTATATCTTTGTTATATCAATCTGAAAACCCCTAGTGTCGGTAGTTTTTTTCCCGATACCAGGTGGAGCCCAGCCATTTCGCCCCCTCACGAACCGCGAGCCCCGCATGCCGGGAATGAGGGGCCGGATCGCCGTTGTCCAATAGATTCTCGAACACGAGAACGTCCCCCGCCCCGCCCTTGAAGGCAAGGCCGGGATTGAGAAAATGTGTCTCCCCGCCCAAGTAATCTTCATTGAGATAGATGAGCGCCGTCGCCGCGCGCTGACCGCCCCGGTCAAGCTCCGGCCCCGGCGGCAGCCAGTCGCAATGAGGCCGATACTCCTTGCCGGGCGCGTAATAAAGAACGCCAAGGCATTCGGCGTTCTCCGGCGGCCGCCCCGCAAGGGCCGAAAGGCGGCGATTGATCATGACGAGCGCCAGATCGAGATCGACGAGCGACAGGATCGCAGTCAGCGATGTTCGGTAGGGATCTTGAACCGACGCTCCCGTGCGCGGGTCGGCGATCAATGACGGCGCAAGGAGACGCGCCGACGAAGCGATCACATATTCACACTCTTCCGGTGAAAATGAACCGCGAAAGGCGCGCGCCGGAGGCGCCTCACATAAAATTTCCGGCGCCGCGACAGGCGGCGCGGGCTCGTCTGCGAGTTTTTTAGCAATGCGCGACCAGTCCAGCGGTGAAGGCTGAAAACTTCCTAATGCATCCGCCTGGTCAACCGCCGCACGTAGCGATGAGGCATGAGGGTATTGCGCGCGCTCCAGCAATTCCAGATGCGCGCGGGTGGTTTGTGTGTCCACATGAGCTCGCCCTTCCCCATAGCGGCGCACGGCGACCGCGCCTGCGATGGGGTCTTTTGGCGCCGCTGCCGCGATAAGAGTAGCGCCGTCCTCATCATCAGGGTCAGCGGCGAAGAGCAACATCGACAATTCACGCATGGCCGCCGGAACGCCCGCCTGCGCCGCCGCCATCACGAGGGCGACCGCTTTTTCCCAGTCGCGCGCAACGCCAAGGCCCATGGCGTAAAGCACGCCAAGCAAGCGCTGCGCCGGCGCCGAACCGCTTTCAACCGCGCGCGCGAGCATCACAGCCGCCTCACCGAGACCGGTATGATCGAGCTTGCGTGTCGCCAAGGTATAGAGCGCATCGCCGAAACCTTGCGCGGCGGCGGCGTTGAGCCAGCGTTCAGCTTCCTGCTTTTCACCAGCGCCGCTCAACTGCGCGGCGAGCATATACTGCGCGCGCGCATCGCCTTTTTCGGCGTGTTGTTTCAACTCAGTCAAAGACGGCGCCTGCATGGTTCGACGCTAGCACCGGTCCTGCGATCAGGGCCAGCCTGCGCGGTCGAAAATGCTTACCGCTTCCGCCTGATGTTCACCGAGCGCTGAGGCTGGCAGCTCGTCAGCCTTGAAATCAGCATAGGCGGCGAAGGGCCCTTGAGGCTCAACGCCAGGAACAACCGGGTATTCATTGTTGCCGCCGGCAAAGGCGGCTTGCGATTCCTCGCGCAGAAGAAAAGCGATCAGCTTTTCAGCATTTTCTGCATTAGGCGCATATTTCGTGACGCCCGCGCCGGAAATGTTCACATGAGCGCCGCGCCCGTCCTGATTTGGAAAGAAGAGGTCGAACTTCTCGCCAATGGCGGCGGCTTTCGGATCATCCGCACCCTTAAACCGTGCTGTGTAATAGGAATTGACGATACCGAGGCGGCACAGACCTGCGGCGACCGCTTCAATTTGCGACGTATCATTGCCTTGTGGCTTGCGTGCAAAATTATCAACCACACCCTTCGTCCAGGCTTCCGCCGCTTCCGCGCCATGATGGGCGATGATCGAAGCCAGCAACGACTGGTTGTAGATATTCGATGATGACCGGACGCAGATCATGCCGCGATAGGCCGGATCGGCGAGATCTTCATAGGTCTCCAACCCCTCCGGCAGGCCCATCTCTTTATTGTAAATGATGATCCGTGCGCGCTTTGAAAGTCCGGTCCATTTTCCATCCGGATGACGATATTGCGCAGGCACGCGGCT
>JAUIEG010000190.1 GCA_030428745.1 Alphaproteobacteria bacterium | reverse complement strand
TGAAATCGGCCCGCGGGCGTGTCGCCGACATCGAGCCGGGGCATGATTAGCCCCGCCGGATTTCCCGATGCGCCGCTCGCTGGAGCCGATGCTTCGTAGACAGACGGATGAAAGCCGGCGGCCCGTAGCGCATAGGCGAGGCTTGCCCCGGCGATCCCGGCGCCGATTACGGCAATGTTGGCGCCGGCGCGAAGCGGTGTCCCAGCGGACAGCCATGGCGCGCGGCTGGTGTTTTGCGGCGGCTGGTTGATATGTCCCGCCAGCATTTCTTTCTTGCGGCCAAAGCCTGCGCGCTTTTCCCATTGGAACCCCGCAGCTTCGAGCGCGCGGCGCACACCGCCGGCGACGGTGAAGGTGGCGAAGGTGGCGTTCGGCGCAGACAGACGCGCCAGTTCAGCGAAAATCTCTTCTGACCACAGGCCGGGATTTTTCGCCGGTGAAAAGCCGTCGAGGAACCACGCGTCAACCAGGCCTTCCGCATGCGCAAGGCCGTCACGCGCATCGCCGTAATAGAGCGTCAGGGATACATCACCGAAATGGAGAAAGTGAAAACCCGGCTGAGGCGGGGGCAGGGCGGCGCGTAGCTTTGCGGACAGGTTTGCAAGCGCCGGCCAAGCCTCATGGGCGCGGGTCATTTGGGTTGAGGAAAGGGGATAGGTTTCGAAGGAAAGAAAATTGAGCCGCGCGCCTGCGGGCTTTTCAGCGCGGTCCCATGCGCTCCAGGCGGCGAGAAAATTAAGCCCGGTGCCGAATCCCAACTCGCCAATGTGAAAGCGCGGTGTGTTGAACCGCGTAGGCAGGTCATTGCCGGCGAGAAAGACGTGTTGCGTTTCTGCGAGTCCCTCGCCGGAAAAGTAAACGTCGTCGAACTGAGCGGAGCGCGGCGCAAAAGAAGAGGGCGCGCCGTCACGATCCGGCGCGCCCCATTCAATATCTGCTTCGCTGATCTTCTTCCCGCCGCTCATGAGACGAGATTTAGCTCAAGACGAAAGAAAAGTCTTTACGCTCTAGGCCTTCATCGGGAAGGCGAAGAATTTCTCAAACGCTTTCATATTCGCAAACGGCGTCTCGACAGGCGTCATGGTTTCACGCGCCGTTTCGACGGAGCGCTCAGTGATCGCGCGCGCATGTTCCATGCGGGTTTCGATCAGCTTCGTCCAATAGGATTGCTGAACGCTCAGCACGTCGGCGAAGCTTTTCGCGCTGCTCAGATCGGAAGCGAACTGAACCGCATCGTTCACTTCTTCCTGCGCCGCTTCCATGAGGCGGGCGTTGGTTTCCGCAGCGTGGTCCTGAACGGTTTTCATACGGGTCTGCGCCGTTTCCGCCAGGTCTTCGGCTTGGGCGCGCATGTCGCCGAAATTGCCTGTGAAAGACGACATCATCGTTTCAAACTGTTCTTTCGCGTTTTCCGCCCAGTCAGTTGCGGACGAAAAAGACATCACGTCCTGAAGTTCCTGGGTTTCAACGGCTTTGGTGGCGGTTGCAGCGGCGGCGACTTTTTTCGCCGCAGTTTTTTTGGTGGTGGCCATATTGGCGCTCCTTATCCCTTTTCCGGCGCTGCGCCGGCGATTGTGCGGCGCAGCAATTGCCGCGGGATATAGGCGTATTTTTGCAGCGCAGCAAGACCTATTGGGGAACCCGCTAAAACAGCCTGAAACCCGCTTACCGCAAGGCTTCCAGGATTGTCGCGGAGGCGTAGCCGTCCGCGGGCAGGCCCGCCTGTTTCTGCCAGGCGCGGAGCGCCCGCTTGGTTCCGGCGCCGATGATCCCGTCCACCGGGCCAGGGTCGAAGCCGCGGTCCTTTAACGCCTGCTGCAACGCCTTGCGCTCGTCAAGCGACAACGGCCTGTCATCGCGCGGCCATGCTGTGACGATGGCGCCGCTGCGTCCTGCGATCTCTTCGGATAACAGCGAGACGGCGAGCGCGTAGGCGGTGGAGCGGTTATATTTCAAAATGGCGCCGAAATTATCGAATACGATAAAAGCCGGACCGCGCGCGCCGGCAGGAATGATCAGGCGGCCGCGCATATTCGGGTCGAAACGTTCAATCAGCCCGGGGCCCTTGATCGCCTCAACGCCGCCAGCGGCCCATTCAACAACCGCTTTCTTCACATCGCTGTCGGCGAGGGCGTAATCAAAGCCGGCGGGCAGTCTGACCTCAAGTCCCCACGGATCGCCTGCGCGATATCCGGAAACGCTTAAATAGTTTGCCGTCGAGGCGAACACGTCGCCGAGATTGGACCAGATATCGCGTTTGCCGTCGCCGTCATGATCGACAGCATAGGCAAGATAGGTGGTTGGAATGAATTGCGTATGGCCCATGGCCCCGGCCCAGGAGCCTTTCAACTCATCACGCTCGGCATATCCGTGCTGGATGATCTTGAGCGCGCCAATCAACTGGCTGCGGCCATAGCCGGTGCGGCGTCCTTCAAAGGCGAGCGTCGCCAGCGCCTGAATGGCGTCATGGCCGCCCATGATCGCCCCGTAAGAGGACTCAAGTCCCCAGATCGCGGCGACGATTTCCGCATCGACGCCATAAGCGCTTTCGATCAGCGTAAGGAGGCGCTGGTTTTCAAGATACTTTGTCTTACCGTTATTGACGCGCGTCGCGGAGACGGCGCTGTCGAGATAATCCCAGATGCCTCGGGAGAATTCCGGCTGGTTGTCGTTGAGTTCATAGACCCGCGGATTGATGGTCAGGCCGGTCAGCGCTTCGTCGAGAACACTTTGGGAAATGCCGGCGGCGGCGGCCTCTGCGCGAAAGCTGTCGAGCCAGCGCTCAAAATCCGCAGGCGCGGCCTGTACGCTGGATAGGCTGGCGGCGGCGAATGCCCCGAGACTGATGAGCCAGTTTTTCATGCCGTCCCCTTTGGTCGCACGCGAATCATACAATCGGCCAAAATTTCTGCCGCCAAAGCAATATTCAAACCCTACCGTCCTCGCAAGGCCGGATTATGGCAAGCTTTGCGGGGACGCGGCGGACGGGCTAGATTACGCCGCAAAGGGGCGGCGTCCGCTGCCCGAAGCGTTAAGGATTCGACATGTTCAACCGCAAGTTTTCTTCCCTTTTCGCCGTTTCGGTATTGGCGCTTGCAGCGGCCTGTTCTGGCGAAGACGCCTCAACCGGGCCGGAGGCGGCGGCGCCGGGAATGTCGACGGGTGATGAAACTGCCTCTGAGGAAAAAATGATGGCGGATGACGAGGCGCTGAAAACCATGCGCGCCCAGTTCGCGGTGGTCGAGATGGACGCTGACACGTCGTTCCTCAGCGATGAAGAGCGTCAAGTTGTCAATAAGCTTAATCAGGTCGGTAATTTGATGTCGGACATCTATCTGCGCCAGCGCAGCGAGATGAACCCGGCATGGCGCGCCGAGATAGAAGCGAGCGGCAATGAGCTTTTGCTTGAAATGTTCGATCTTCATTTTGGCCCCTGGGATACGCTGGATCACAACAAGCCGTTCTATGGCGATATGGAAATGCCCGAAGGCGCCGCGTTTTATCCGGCCGACATGACCAAGGAAGAATTCGCCGCCTGGATCGCCGCCCACCCGGAAGACGAGGAAGCTTTCACGAGCGGGTATACTGTGATCCGCCGCACCGATGACGGCGGGCTGAAAGCCATTCCTTATTCGGAGCACTATCGCGAATGGCTGGAGCCTGCGGCGCAGCTGTTACGCGAGGCGGCTGACATCACGACTAATGAAAGCCTCAAAAAGTTTTTGAGCTTGCGCGCGGAGTCTTTCCTGACAGATGACTATTATGAATCGGAGATGGCGTGGATGGATCTCGAAGGCCCCATTGAGGCCGCGATCGGTCCTTACGAGGTCTATACGGACGGCCTCTTTGGCTACAAGACTGCGTTTGAGGCGTTCATCACCATCAAGAACCCGGAAGAAAGCGCAGCCCTCGCCAAATACAAGGACTACCTCCGCGATATGGAAGCGAACCTGCCGGTCGAGGAGGGTTATAAAAACTTCAAGCGCGGCTTTGAATCGCCTATCGCCGTCACCTATCAGGTCCATGGCGGCGGCGACAATGTGCCGGGGGTGCAGACCATCGCGTTTAACCTGCCCAATGATGAGCGCGTGCGTGAAGCAAAAGGCGCCAAGAAAGTCCTTCTTAACAACGTGCTCGGCGCCAAATTTGATCGCATTCTCGCGCCTATGGCCGATGAAGTGCTGATCGGGGATCAAGCGGCGCTGCTCATGAAGAAATACATGTCCGGCGAAACCCTGTTCCACGAACTCTCGCACAGCCTCGGGCCGGGCACGATTATGGTCGATGGCGAAGAGACGACGGTGAACGCCCAGTTGCAGGAACTGTACTCCGCGGTTGAGGAGGGCAAGGCCGATGTCATGGGCGCCTACAACATCCTTTATATGATGGAACGGGGCGACATGCCGGTGGCGGAAAAAGAAAACTTCCTCGCCACCTATTTTGTCGGTCTCTTCCGCGCCATGCGCTTCGGCATCAACGAAGCGCATGGGCAAGGCGCCGCGTTCCAGTATTCCTATTTCAAGGATGCTGGCGCCTTTGAATGGGATACGGATGCGGAGCGTTACGTTCTTGATTTCGCAAAGCTCGAGCAGGCGATTTCCGACCTGACGCGCGATGTTGTCGTCGTGCAGGGCGATGGAAATTATGAAAAAGCGAAATCCTTCCTCAACACCTACGCCAAACTTGATGAACATGCAGAAGTTGTCATCGCCTCCCTTACAGATCTGCCGGTGGATATTCAGCCGGTGTATGAGGACGAACTATAGCTTGAAGGAAAAGCTTCCGCCGGTCCGGAAATGCCTATGCCGGCGGAAGCTCTATTTGGCCATGCCATGAAAACGCTTATTGCAATCAATGCGCTCATTTTCGTGGCTATCCTGATTTCCGCGCTATTCCTGACCGATGACAAGTTTATTCGGGCTGGGTTGGTGGTCGGAGTTGCCGTTTGCTTTATAAGCGGCGCCCTAACGTCCTGGCTCTGGTATAAACGAGGAAAAATCTATGAAGCACGCGGTCAAAGCGGCCCTGACGATTAGCGCCCTGATGGGCGCCGCCCAGGCGCAAGCGCTCGACCCAGCGCATCTGTCCCTCGTTGCGGGTTATAAAGCCGCCTTTACCTGTTCGGCGCATTTCAACGCCGGACGCTCGGTGGAGCAAATCGCCGGCGACGAACTCAACCGCATCTATGGCGATTATCGCGAAGCGATGGCTGACCTGCCTGATGCTGAGATCGATGAAGACGCAAAGACCGTTTCAGTGAGCTATGATGGCGGCGCGCGCATCGCCGCCTGGCGCCCCTTTCTTGGCTGTGCGCAACTGCCCTCTATGACGGGTGCAGGCGCCGCCGGAACGCTTCCTTATGTGAAATCTTTTTGGGATCGTGCAGCGCCGACTCCGTTGACTGAGCGCCTCAGCAAAGACCCGGCGTTGCTGGATATTGCCGAAGCCGCCTTCGACCGCGCCACTTATGGCGCGGGAACGGAAACGACAGCGGTTCTCATCATCAAGGACGGCGCGATTGTTGCGGAGAAATACCGCGAAGGTTTTGATGCAACAACACCTCAACGCACATGGTCCGTGGCGAAGTCCATTGCCGCGACCGTAATCGG
Organism: Alphaproteobacteria bacterium; assembly: GCA_030428745.1. Classification (GTDB taxonomy): domain Bacteria; phylum Pseudomonadota; class Alphaproteobacteria; order Caulobacterales; family Parvularculaceae; genus Hyphococcus. The sequence continues at coordinate 196 of JAUIEG010000190.1, read as the reverse complement.
CGCTGCCGTTCATGACGGCCTCATCAAGACTGGTGAGCCGGCGGGCCTGAAGGCCTGGTCTGCGCCCGCCGATCCGCGCGGGAAGATCACGCTTGAAAATCTGTTGCACATGTCGAGCGGCCTGACGTCGCCGACAGCTGGCAACCGCACGGACGATGTTTATTTCGGCGGAGGCCGCGTTGTCGATCACGCCATA
>JAUIEG010000189.1 GCA_030428745.1 Alphaproteobacteria bacterium | reverse complement strand
AATGAAGGCGGCGTCGACATGTATCTGATCGAAACCATCACCGACACGCTGAATTGCAAGGCGGCGCTGAAGGCGATCAAGGATCTTGAGGCCGAAGGTATGGAGCCTTTGCCGATCTGGATTTCCGGCACCATCACCGACCGCTCGGGGCGGACGCTTTCCGGTCAGACCGTGGAGGCGTTCTGGAATTCCGTCCGTCACGCCAAGCCTTTTGCGGTGGGGTTGAATTGCGCGCTCGGCGCCGATCTGATGCGCCCGCATATCGCGACGCTGGCGCGGATCGCCGACACACATGTCGCCGCTTATCCCAACGCCGGCCTTCCCAACGCCTTCGGCGAATATGAAGAAACGCCGGAGACGACCTCGGCGATGCTCGGCGAATGGGCGGCAAGCGGCCTCGTCAACATTCTCGGCGGGTGCTGTGGCGCAACGCCGGAACATATCACCGCCATCGCCGCCGCCGCCGCAGGCGCCGCCCCCCGCGAAATTTCCGAACGCCCGCGCGCCATGCGCCTTTCGGGCCTTGAACCTTTTGAAGTCGCTTAATCCATGACAGAACAAACAGCCACTTTCATCAATATCGGTGAACGCACCAACGTCACCGGCTCTGCGAAATTTCGGAAGATGATTTCCGAAGACCGCTACGCCGATGCGGTGGAGGTTGCGCGCCAGCAGGTTGAAAACGGCGCCCAGATCATCGACGTCAATATGGATGAGGGGATGCTCGACGGCCCCGAAGCCATGCGCACTTTTTTGAACCTGATCGCCGCCGAGCCGGATATCGCCCGCGTGCCGGTGATGATCGACTCGTCGAAATGGGAAGTGATCGAAGCTGGCCTTAAATGCGTGCAGGGCAAAGCCATTGTTAATTCCATTTCCCTGAAGGAAGGCGAAGAGCCGTTTCTGGAACAGGCGCGGGCCATACTTTCTTATGGCGCCGCGACCGTCGTCATGGCGTTCGACGAAAAGGGACAGGCGGAAACAGCGGACGAGAAAGTTCGGATTTGCAAACGCGCCTATGACCTGTTGACCGAGAAAATCGGATTTCCGCCGGAAGACATTATTTTCGATCCAAATATTTTTGCGGTCGCGACGGGTATTGAAGAGCATAACGACTATGCCCGCGCCTTTATCGAAGCGGCGGGGCGCATTCGTGAAGAAATGCCCGGCGTTCACGTTTCCGGCGGTCTTTCCAACGTGTCGTTTTCTTTCCGCGGCAATGAGCCGGTGCGCCGCGCCATGCACTCGGTCTTTCTTTATCATGCGATCAAGGCCGGGCTGAACATGGCGATCGTCAATGCCGGCCAGCTCGACATTTATGACGATATCGAACCGGATCTGCGAGAACGCGTTGAGGATGTGATCCTCAATCGCCGCGACGACGCCACCGAACGCCTTCTGGAGATCGCCGAACGCTATCGCGGACAGAAGGGGCAGGTGCAGGAAAAAGATCTCGCCTGGCGCGAAAAGCCGGTGCGCGAGCGCCTTGTCCATGCGCTTGTTCATGGGATTACCGAATATATCAACGAAGACACCGAAGAAGCGCGGCTCTCCGTCGAGCGGCCGCTTCATGTCATTGAAGGCCCGTTGATGGACGGCATGAATGTGGTCGGCGATCTTTTCGGCGACGGCAAAATGTTCCTGCCGCAGGTGGTGAAATCCGCCCGCGTCATGAAACAGGCCGTGGCGCATCTTTTTCCTTACATGGAAAAAGAAAAGGAAGAGATGGGCCTTGTCGGCAAATCCAACGGCAAGGTGGTGATGGCGACCGTTAAAGGCGACGTCCACGATATCGGCAAGAACATTGTCGGCGTTGTGCTTCAGTGCAACGGCTATGACGTTATCGATCTCGGCGTTATGGTGCCTTGCGAAACTATTCTCGACACGGCGGAAGAAGAAGACGCCGATATTATCGGGCTATCCGGCCTGATCACGCCGTCGCTCGACGAGATGGTGTTTGTCGCCTCGGAAATGCAACGGCGCGGCATGACGAAACCGCTGCTGATCGGCGGCGCCACCACGTCGCCGGCGCATACCGCGGTTAAGATCGAACCCGGCTATGATGCAGCGCCGACAATTCATGTCGCCGACGCCAGCCGGGCCGTGGGCGTTGTCTCCAACTTGTTGTCGGATGAAGCTCGTCCGAAACTCTGGGAAGAAACAAAGACCAAATACGCCAAGATGCGGGCGTCGCGCGCAGGCGGCGGACCGAAAGAACGGTTGACGCTTGACGCCGCCCGCGCTGGCGCTTTCCAGCCGGACTGGAAAGCGCACGAGCCCCAAAAGCCTTCATTCACCGGCGCGCAAGCCGTTGACGATGTTTCTCTTGAGGATGTTCTGCCGTTTATCGACTGGACGCCGTTTTTCATGAGCTGGGACATGCCCGGCCGCTATCCGCAGATATTGGAAGATTCAAAACGCGGCGAAGCGGCGCGAGGACTTTGGGCCGACGCACAAAAAATGCTCGACCAACTGGTCACGGAAAAATGGCTGACCTTGAAAGCCGCTGTCGGTTTCTGGCCCGCCAATCGGGAAGGCGACGATATTGCGCTTTGGTCGGACGAAGCTCGCGACGCCGAACAGGCGCGGCTTTTTACGTTACGCCAGCAGATCAAGAAGAAAGAAGGCGCTAATGTCGCGCTCTCGGACTTCCTGAAATCCAAAGATGACGGCGCTGACTGGGTCGGTGGTTTTTGCGTGACCGCCGGTCACGGAGAAGTCGAACGCGCCGAAGCGTTCAAGGCGGCCCATGACGATTATTCTTCAATCATGGTGAAGGCGCTGGCTGATCGTTTCGCCGAAGGCTTTGCAGAATATCTCCATGCGCGCGTGCGCAAGGAATTCTGGGGCTACGCGCCGGAGGAAAACCTCTCTGTTGAAGATTTGGTCGCGGAAAAATACGCTGGCATTCGCCCGGCGCCGGGTTATCCCTCCCAGCCGGACCATACGGAAAAAGCAACGCTTTTTGACCTGCTCAATGCGCCGGCATATGCTGGTGTCGAACTCACTTCCAGCTACGCCATGAACCCGCCGGCGAGTGTCTCCGGTCTTTATTTCGCGCATCCCGATTCCCATTATTTCGCCCTCGGCAAGATCGAGAAGGATCAGGTTGAGGATTATGCGCGCCGCAAGGGCTGGGACCTGCGAACCGCTGAACGCTGGCTTGGTCCAGTCCTCAATTACAATCCAAACCGGGAATTGCTTTCCAAAGCGTCATAATCAGATCGCTTACTTGTCTCGCAAAACGCTTTGCCTGAGCGGCGGTCTCTGTAATGATGCCGCCGCTTATGAGTGGTGAGGGAGACAAGAATGGAAAAATGCGTGTTCGGGTGGGGGCTTATAGCCCTTACGCTTTCCGGCGCTGCGGCTCTGGCTGAAGACGACGCATCAGCGCCTGCGGTTGCCGTGGATGCGATTGAAGCGGCGCCTGATTCCATCTCTGACACACCGCTCGTTCTTGATCTTCTGATTGCGCATCTGGGTGAGGGGGAAGGCCCGGTGCGGGTCAGCATCGAAACCGAAGGAAGCTGGTTCGTCGATGACGCTGAACCGTTCCGCACATTCACCTTGCCGCGCACGCAGGAGGGCGAGGTTGAGCTGCATGTGGATGACCTGCCGCCAGGTGATTACGCGATCAGGGTATTTCACGACGAGGACGGCGATAATAAGCTGAACCGGCGGTTTTATGGTCCGCCGAAAGAACCCTACGGATTCTCAGGCGAGAAAACAGACCGGATGATGCCGAAATCTTTCGACTATGCGAAATTTCATTTCGATAAACCGATGCAGATGACGATCACTTTACGCGGATAGGCTCCGCGACGCCTTTATCGGTTTTCATGAGCTGGTCCCAAAACCGGAAATAAAGGCCGTAATTGGCTTCATAGTTCGTGTGATGAACATTGTGGTGGCTCGCGGAAATAAAATGCGCGCCAAACAGCCCCTTGACCCAGCTTTCGGGCATGATTTCCCAGCCGGCGTGGTTGGCGACGCTACAATAGGTCATGAAAACCAGAACGAACAAAACCACGCCCACATGGATCGGGATGAAAAGCGCAGCCGCAGGCAATATCCAGGCGGAAATGATCGCCTCCCAAGGGTGAAAGGAAAAGGCCGCCCATGGCGTCGGCTGGCGCGAACGGTGATGGGCGAGGTGCGTCGCCCGGAACAATCTCGGGTGATGCATCAAGCGGTGGGTCCAGTAGAAATAGGCGTCGTGGATAAATAGAAAGATGAAAGCGCTGACCGGGAGATAGACCCAGCCCCAAAGACCGACGATTGGCCCGGCGTAAATTGCGGTTCCGCCATGGCGGAACATCTCGAACACGATAGCGCCGGGCGCGGCGTATATCGCCGATGATGCGAGCGACATGATGATCTCGTGCCGCATCGTTTTTGCGTCAGGCCGCCTTTCGGCGAGGCGGCGCGCGCCGACCTTTTCTTCGGGCCGTCCCCAGAGCAGAAAATAAAAAAGCCCGGCGATAACGAAATAGCGCGCCCAGATGATCGCCGTCAGTTGGAGATAGGTTACAGCGAGATCGGGTGCGGTCACTGGCGAAGAGCCTTGTTATCAAGCGCGAAGGTCAATTTTAATCGGCCAGACTATCGCCTATAACCTCCAACTCTGGCAATGGAGGCGGTGTGAGTATATCCGGCAAGGCAGACATAGCGATTGCGGGCGGCGGGCTTTCGGGCGCGCTTATCGCCTATCGCCTTCGTCTTGAGCGTCCGGATGTGTCCGTAACGCTCATCGAACAGGGGGCGTCGCTCGGCGGCAATCATACCTGGTCATTCCATGGCGCCGATGTCAGCGCTGAAACCTATTCGTGGCTGTCGGCTTTTGTTGTTCATCGCTGGACACGCCAGTCGGTGCGCTTTCCCGATTACGCCCGCGACCTTCAAACATCCTATTGCTCAATCTCCTCCTCGCGGCTTCATCATGTCGTGGCGCCGCTGCTTGGTGACGGGCTGGTGCTGAATGCGCAGATAGAGTCTGTTGAACCGGATAGCGTCGGGCTGAGCAATGGCGATGTGATTGAGGCGAAAGCGGTGATTGACGCCCGCGGCGCCAAAGACAGCAAACATCTCGCGCTCGGCTTTCAGAAATTTGTGGGTCAGGAGATCGAGTTCGATGCCCCGCACGGCCTTGATGCGCCGATCATTATGGACGCGACCGTGCCGCAGGAAGACGGGTATCGATTCATCTATGTTCTTCCCTTCTCGGACAGGACGGCGCTGGTGGAGGATACCCGCTATGCCGATGGCGAAGCGCTTGACCGTGATGCGCTGCGGCGAGGCGTCTCAGACTATTGCGCGGCGCAGGGCTGGGCGATCTCGAAGATCATTCGGGAAGAAGAGGGCGTTTTGCCCATTGCGCTTGCAGGCGACATTGACGGCTATCTCAATGAAGCAGATAGCGGCGTCGCCCAGGCCGGCATGCGCGCGGCGCTGTTTCATCCGCTGACCGGCTATTCCTTGCCAGACGCCGTCGCTCTGGCGGAGCTGATTGCCGCGCAGCCGGATATGTCGGGACCGGCGCTGGCGCGCTTTTCGCGCGATCATGCTGCGTCTTTATGGAAAAGGCGTGGCTTTTATCGGCTGTTAAGTCGTATGCTGTTCACGGCCGCCGCGCCCGAGCAGCGTTACAAGGTCCTGCAACGATTTTACAGATTGCCGCAGCCGCTGATCGAACGATTTTATGCAGGCGCAACACATATCGGTGATCAGGCGCGTATTCTCGCCGGAAAACCACCCGTGCCGGTGGGGCGGGCTCTTGGCTGTCTCAGTGAAGACACGTATTTGAAAAGCGCCATGACGGCGCAACGATAAGG
>JAUIEG010000188.1 GCA_030428745.1 Alphaproteobacteria bacterium | reverse complement strand
GGCCCTTATCCTCAAAACCCGGCGCCAGCAGAAATAAAATGTCCCGGGTCATTAAAGCCGCCTACAGATCGAGATGAAAAAACTGGTTGAAATCGCTTGTGTCATAGTCGGCGAAGGCGTCGCCATTTTCGAACCCGCGCTTTTTATAAAGCGCGATCGCCGGGATGAAACTCGGCGTTGACCCTGTCTCGAGGCTAAGGCGTTTATAGCCGCGCTGACGCGCTGTTTTGATAATGTGATCAAGCATGACGGCGCCGGCGCCCTTGCCAAGATGGTCGGGGTGGGTGCGCATGGATTTGATTTCGCCATGGGTCGGGGACAGTTCTTTCATGGCGCCGCAACCAAGCAGCGCGTCGCCGTCCCAAACCGACCAGAAGCTGACCCCCGGGGCCTTCAACCCATCCACATCGAGCACATAGGCCATCCCGGGCGGCGAGTTCTCGTGCATCTGCTCAAAATGATAGGTGAGGAGGTCGCGCACCGCCTCGTGGGAAAGGTCATCTTCAATGATCTGCATCGTCTGATGATCTACTCTTTACCCAACACCTGCTCGCGGGCGGCCTTGGGCATGCCCTTGCCGGCCATCATGTCCCGGCCCATATCCGATTCCAGCATGGCGATCATGCCCTGCAACTCTTCTTTAGAATTAACGCGGGGGAATTCGGTATCCGGAACGTCAACGCCCAGAAACGCGCATAACGGCGCCCAACCCTGTTTGGCTTCAAAAACCAGCAGCCGGTCCGGCCCGAAGGCGGCTTTGACGGCGGCGGTGTGATCGTTGAAGACGCGGATCAGCGTGTCGTGGTCATGAATATTACCGTCAAAGAGAGCGTCGACTGTGTTCCGGAGCATGGCGCGCCATGGCGTTCCCTCCATCAGTCCCATCATATTCCGACTGAGGATGGTTTCCTGCGTCGATTCAAACCAGCGCTCCGCATCGCGCAGGGAAAGGATGATTTTTGCGTCGGGATAATAATCGGCAAGCTCGCGCCAATAGATTGAGGCGGGAAAGTCCGTGGTGGAGGCGTAGCCCTTGAAAATTGCGTCCCAGTCAGGCGAGCCGCCGGCGGCCGCGTTCCACAGATCCATATGGCCGCCATTGGAGAGCACTTCGCTCATATGATAGCAGGGGCCAAAGCCCAGCTTCTCCAGCGCCAGCTTCAAGGACGCCGTACCTGTTCGTCCAAAGCCCGCCCCGATTACTTTTAGCGCCATGATCCCCTCCTGATTTGCACGGCGACGCTACTGCGCCCGCGGTAAATTTGCAAAGCGCGCGATTTCTTCAACTTCAATGTTGCGCGGCAGGCAAGCCGTTCTATTGTCCGCTGCGCATGCGGTCGGTTCCATCCTTCTCGATCTTTCGCCATCAGGGCTATCGCCATTACTGGATTGCACGGCAGCTGATCAGCGCCGAACGCCAGATGGTGGCGATCGCTATTGGCTGGCAGATCTACGACCTCGCGCGCCTCACCCGTTCCATTGAAGAATCCGCCTTCATGCTCGGCCTTGTGGGGCTGACCCAGTTCATCCCGGTTCTTGCCCTGTCGCTACCCGGCGGACAGGCGGCCGATCGCTTTGACCGGAAAAAGATCCTTGTTTATTCGAACGTCATCCGGTTCTTCGTCATCCTGATGCTCTTCGGCGCAAGCTTCACAAAACCGGCGCTGGCGATCCCGCTGATTTTTCTCGCCGCCTTCTGCAATGGCGCGGTGAGCGCCTTTACCCCCGCCGCGTCGAACTCCCTTTATCCGCGCCTTGTGCCGCGCGATGAGCTTCCCCTCGCCATCGCCTGGAACTCGCTCGGCATGCAGGGCGCCGCCATGATCGGCCCGGCCATTGGCGGGTTTTTGTTCATTATTGGCGCTTCTGTGGTGTACGCCTTCGCCGCGGGGCTCACCGCAATTGCCGTTTTGATGTTCGCCACCGCCCAAACGCCGGCCCATGAGCCGATGGAAAATGTGCGCGGCTGGTCGATGATCATCGAAGGGCTGCGTTATGTATTCGACAACAAGCTCGTCCTCGGCTCTATCACGCTTGATCTTGTCGTTGTCTTTTTCGGCAGCGTCACGGCGCTGTTGCCGGTGTTTGCTCGCGATATTTTAATGGTCGGCGCAGAAGGGCTCGGGCTCTTGCGCGCGTCGCCCGCCATCGGCGCCGCTATTGTGGCGTTCATCCTCGCCGCCAATCCCTTGTCGCGCAAAGTGGGCCCGTTGCTCCTCGGCTCTATCGTGATTTACGGCCTCGCCATGTTCGGCTTTGCGTTTTCGCAAATCTTCTGGCTGTCCATGGTGATGCTGGCGATCACCGGCGCGGCGGACATGGTGTCCATGTTCATCCGCATGTCCATCGTCCAGCATGCAACCCCTGACGGCATGCGCGGACGTGTTTCTTCCGTGTCATTCATTTTCATCGCCGCCTCGAACCAGCTTGGCGATTTCGAAAGCGGCGTCGCGGCGCGGTTTTTGGGACCGATCAACGCCGTGATATTGGGCGGGGTCGTCTCCCTGGTCGCTGCCGCCTCGTGGCTGAAGCTGTTCCCGACCCTTTCCGAGGCCGACACCTTCGAAGAGACCGAGACCCCGGAAAGCGCCGCCGCTAAGACTGCTGCGCAGCAAACGCCCTGAGCCCTTCCAGGGCGGGCTCTTCCAGAGGGGTATGCGCAAAGGCGATCTCCCCCATCAGCGGCGCCATCAGGCCTTTATTGACAAAAGCGGAAGCCAGCTTGCTGTCCGCCAGCATTGGCGCCAGCCCGTTGATGATGTTGCCGGCGAGATAAACGCCGCCATAGCTGAGAAAGACGAGCGCCATGTCGCCGCAATAAGACCCGAGCATGGAGAGATAAATCTCAACTGTCTCTCTGGCCCGCGCATCGGCGCCGGTTTGCGCGCGCTCTACAATCTCTTTTCCGTGTGGCGCGGGTGACGGCGGCGCTTCGCCGTCAATGGCGTGAAGGCCGGCGTAAATCCGCTCTATGCCCGGACCGGACAACAGATCCTCCGTACAGAGATAATTGTCATTGTGGGATAAGGCGGCGCAAAGCGCGAACTCGCGCGGCGTTGACGGCGCGGCGCGCACATGCCCGCCCTGGGTCGACATAACGCTCGCCCGCCCCTCCTTGACCAGATAGGCGCCAAGCCCCAGCCCCGTGCCGGGAGCGACGACAATGGCGGTTTTCCCGGGCGCGGGTCTCGCCGGCGTCATGAGGGTCGCATCAAGGCCTGCGATATCCCCCAAAATATAGGCGAGCGCCTCTAAATCGTTCAGCACCGCCGCTTGAGTGAGCCCGAATGTCTGAACAAGCATGTCGGCGTCCACGGTGAGATCGGCGTTGGTGAGCGCCGCGCGGCGGCCATCGGTCACCGGCCCGGCGACCGCGAGAAAGACGCGGGCGACGCTTTGCAGGCCCTCATCGCGCAGCACATCGGCGACGATCTCGCCTGCTGTTTTATAAGACGCCGTCCGGTAGTGGCGCACGGCGTTCATGCGCCCGTTTTGGGCGACAGCGGCGCGGACATTCGTGCCGCCAATATCAATCAGAAGGTCCATGCCCGCGACTATAACGCAATTTGCGCGCCGATGAGGGCTATTTCACGCCCACATAATCGACGAACCACTGAATAGGGTCGCCTTCGTCGGAATCCTGAAATTCGACAGAACGCCGCCCGGAACCTGGTTTCAAATCGACCGCGAGTTTTTCGAGATGGTGATCGGAATTGCCGAAGTGAAACAAAAAACCGGTCAGGACAATCTTTTCTTGCGCTTGCTCGGCGCCCGCCAGGCATGAAAGCTGTCCAATGCGCCCGCCGTCTTCGCAATCCGATACATCCGGCGACGTTCCGGACTCGATCTCACGGATCGAGCCTGAGGCCGAGGCGCGCTTGAGGATCGATGCCTGCGGGACCCAGGCGATTTGCACGGTCGCTGAAAAATTGCGCGGCCCCTTGTCGCTGAATTCCTGGTCGGCGAGCTCCACCGCTGCGACCGCCGCCGTCACATTCATCGCCTCGACCGTGCCGAAGGGCGCCGCTGTGAGGGCGAAACCGGCCGCCACATAGTTTTCAAACCCGCGTAAATCGAGGCCCTGATCGTCGATCAGCGTCACCCGCGCTTTGCGATTGTCCGGCGTCAGGCGCACACCAATAGTGCGCACATTGGCGTCGGTTCCCTGTTTGCGCTCGAACGAAAACCCGGCCAGCACCGGGACGTAACCGGTTGGCCCGGCGGGCAGCGTCAGATCATACTCACCGCCGCCGACACCCGTGACGCTCGCCATGGGATATCCGGCCTTGTACCAGCCGCCATTGAACGAAAACGGGTCGTTGGAATCCTGATCGGCGAAGGCGGCGTCAGCCTTGCCTTCCGTCTGTAGAACGCTGATCCGGCGGATCTTGTGATCACCATTGGTGAAAGCAAGCGAGAATTTTGACAGCGCCGCCCCGGTAAGCGCATCCGTCGGGGCGATCAGTGCGCGATGTGTTGACTTCATTTGGCTCGCGGTGACGAGCTTCGCCTCACCACCACCGACACGGATCGGCGTTTGCACCTGAATCTTGTCCGCCGTTTTTGACTGCGTCTGCAGCGGCGCCGTCGGCGTCAACGTCGGCTTCTTTTTCTCCGCAGGCTGATAAGACGGGGTCTGCCCGGCCTGCGCAAATGTTGCGGTGAATAAAGCGAGGGCCGTTACGGCCAGTTTGATGTTCATGGATGTCTCCCCCATTCATGAATAAGCGCGGGAGGCCTTTCGGCCCTGCGCGGGGATCATAGTTCAATCCATGTTTGTTGAAAATGTGGCCGCTTTACTAGCCACCTGAACGCTGCAGGCCTACCGCCCGTCAGTGACGTTCTCCCAGAACGTTTTGGCCTTGTCGAAAAAGCCTTTGTGCTGGGGGCAGGCCGCTTCGCCGCCGCCAGCCTCGCAGAACTGCTGAAGCAACTCTTTCTGTTCGGCGTTGAGGCCCGTTGGCGTTTCCACCTGGATTTCGACATAGAGATCGCCGCGCCGGCGCACATCGCCCCGGCCGGAGCTATCCAGCTGGGTCATGCCCTTGCCGCGCACGCGGAAGCGTTTGCCGGTCTGCGATCCTTCGGGCACGGAGATTTTGACGCGCCCGCCGTCGATGGTCGGGGTTTCAAACTCACCGCCCAGCGCCGCCGTGGTCATGGGGATCGGCATGACGCAGAAAAGATCCGGCCCGTCGCGTTCGAACAGATCGTTCTCGTTCACATGGATGAAGATATAGAGATCGCCCTCCGGCCCACCGCGCGGGCCCGCCTCACCCTCGCCCGACAGGCGAATGCGCGTGCCGTTCTCAATGCCCGCCGGAATGTCCACGGACAATGTCCGCTCGCGCCGGACCCGGCCCTGGCCGCCGCAATCCGTACACGGATCGGCGATCACCCGGCCTTCGCCGTTGCAATGGGGGCAGGCGCGCTCGATCGTGAAAAAGCCCTGCTGAACGCGCACGCGCCCGACGCCCTTGCAGGTGCCGCATTCGGTGGGGCCTGAACCCGGCTTCGCGCCCGATCCCTCGCAGGTTTCGCAGGCGACGGAGCCCGGCACCTTGATTTCGGTCTTCTTGCCGCGAAACGCCTCTTCGAGGGTGATCTGGAGATTATATTTAAGGTCGGCGCCGCGGCCCGGCCCGGTGCGCCGTCCGCCGCGCTGGCCGCCCATGAACTCGCCGAAAATCTCATCGAAAATGTCGGAAAAGCCTGCTGCGCCTGCGCCGCCGCCCATGCCGCCTCTGGCGAAACCGGCGCCCATGCCGCCGGGACCGGCGCCGCCATTTTGAAACGCGGCGTGGCCGAAACGGTCATAGGCAGCGCGTTTTTGT
>JAUIEG010000187.1 GCA_030428745.1 Alphaproteobacteria bacterium | reverse complement strand
CCGGCCTGGAGGCGCTTGACTCAAAAGTTCTCTTTTTGTTCTAATCCCGGTCCACATCTGAAAACGGAACTCGCGGGATGCAAGCCATCGCCCGCCGCAGGAGCCTTGCGGGGCTCCGGCGGTGCATCGCCGACATTGAGAAACGGGAATTCACGAGCCTTCCGGATACGGACGATCTCGCCTGCGGGCCTGTTTCACTCGCGCGCGGCGCCGTTCACGAATTCCGCGCCAGAGACTATCGGGACGCGCCTTCCACTTTGGGGCTGGCGCTCGCGCTCGCCGGTTCTGCAAGCGCCAAGCGCGCGCAGCCGATCATCTGGATCGGACAAACTAGAGACGCCTTTCACGAAGGCGTGCCTTACGGCTGCGGGCTCGATTTTTTCAGCGTCGACAGCGCGCTTTGCATCTTCGTTCATGCGCGCGACGCCAGAGGCGTTCTCCGGGCCGCGGAAGAGGCGGCGCGTCACGACGCGATGGTTCTGATCGAATTCTGGAAACCGCATAAGCTGCTCGATCTGACGGCGACGCGGCGCGTGCAGCTTTGCGCCGAAGGGTCGGGCGCAACACTCTTCCTGCTCAGGGATGCGCGCGATGAAAACCCGACCGCTGCGCGCACGCGCTGGCGCGTGGCGCCGGCGCCAAGCGCGGAAGATGCGTTGGACGAAAGGGGAATAGGGCGGCCGCGCTGGGATGCGGCGCTTGAGAAAAGCCGCGACGGGGGTCGGGGCAGGTGGGTATTGGAATGGGATCATGCAGAAAGAAGACTTGTCGAGGCCGCGCCGCATTCTCGCGGCGTGGTTCCCGCGATGGCCGACAGATCATGTGAAGAAGCAACAGCCGTCGCTTGAAGAAGCGTCCGCGCCCATCGTCATCCACGAAAAGGTGAAAAGCGCCTTGCGTATCCGCGCCATGGACGTGCGAGCCACGAAGCTCGGTTTTTATCAAGGCCAGGCGCTTGCCGATGCCCGCGCCATCGAGCCTAAGCTGATTGCTGTCGAGGCAGACGTCCAGGAGGAAGCCCAAAGCTTCCGCCGTCTCGCCGAAGCCTTGATGCGTTATTCGCCTGTGGTTTCGGTTCAGGCGACGGGAGAGCTGTTCATCGACATCACCGGCTGTCAGCGCCTTTTCGGCGGTGAGGAAGCGATTCTGGCTGACCTCAGAGAGCGCATAGCGCGCGCTGGCTATGCAATGCGCGCCGCGATCGCCGACACGGCCGGCGCCGCCTGGGCGCTGGCCCGTTTCGGGGATTGGGAGATCGCCAAGGAAAGCGCGCAACGTTCGGCCATTGCTTCCCTGCCGGTGGAGGCGTTGCGGCTGCCGCCAGACGTCTCGGACCGCCTAAGACGGCTAGGACTGAAAACCGTCGGCCAGCTTTACGACGTGCCGCGCAGCCCCCTGACGGCGCGGTTTACGAAAATGCTTTTGTTGCGTCTCGGGCAGGCGCTCGGGACGGAAGCGGAACCGCTTGTCCCGATTATTCCGGCGCCGCGCTATTATTCTGAGCAAAAACTCGCCGAACCGGTCTCCACGATCGGCGCCGTCAAATATCTTCTGGCGCCGCTGGCCCATGCTCTCGCAGGAGACCTCGCGCGAGACGGCGCCGGGGCGCGGCGTTTCGAGCTGGCGCTGTTCCGCGTCGATAATGAAGCAACACGCATGAGCATTGGCGCCAGCGCGCCGGCGCGCGATGAAAAACATATCGCTCGCCTTTTCGAGAACAGGCTCGACGATTTGAAAGACGGCTATGACGCAGGTTTCGGATTCGAACTGCTGCGTCTGTCGGCGTTTGACGTTCGCCCGCTCGGGGTCAGGCAGCACGCCGCCTTCAATCTTCAGTCGGACCGGCTGGCGCAGGAAGAAGCTCTGGCGGAACTGAAGGACCGCCTCAGCAACCGCCTCGGCGCGAAAAATGTTCGCCGCGTCATTTTCCGCAATTCGCATCTGCCGGAAAGGGCGGCGCTGTTCACGCCCGTCGTCAACACCGCCAAAAAGTCAGATGCCGGTCCCGTCGATCAGGCGCGGCCGGTGAAACTGCTGCCGCGTCCCGAAGAGATCGAGGCGCTCGCTGAAGTCCCGGACGGTCCCCCGATCCGTTTCAAATGGCGGCGCGTCGCTTACGCCGTCGCGCGCGCCAACGGCCCCGAACGCATCGCAGATGAATGGCCGCGAAAAGAAGCGGCGGGGCCGACGCGCGACTATTACCGCGTCGAGACGCCAGAGGGCCGGCGTTACTGGCTTTTTCGCGAGGGGCTTTATGGCGCGGAGACGGCGAATCCGCGCTGGTTTCTGCATGGATTTTTTGCATGACGCGCTACGCCGAACTCGCCGCGATGAGCAATTTTACATTTCTGAAAGGCGCGTCGCATCCCGATGAGCTTGTGTTCCAGGCGGCGAAGCTCGGTCTTGACGCCATCGCCGTCACCGATGTCAACACGCTCGCAGGCGTTGTACGCGCGCACACGGCCGCGAACGAAGCCGGCTTTCGGTTCATCACCGGCGCGCGGCTCAAATTCACAGACGATACGCCCGACATGCTGTGCTGGCCGTCGGATCGCGATGCTTACGGTCGCCTCTGTAAATTGCTGACCCGCGGAAAAATGCGCGCGGCGAAAGGCGATTGCGCGATCACCCGCGCCGATGCGCTGGAACTTGGCGAGGGACTATTATTCGCGTTAATGCCCGGCGATCCCTTCGCGCCTGTCATCACTGAGGCGCTCAACGACTTTCGCACAGCCTTTCCGGCCTCTGTCTGGCTCGCGGGGGCGAGACGCTTCCGCGACGACGACCGCCGGCTCCTCAATCAACTGGCGCTGACCGCCAGAAACGCCCGGATTCCGCTGCTCGCGGTCAACGACATTCTCTATCATGCGCCGGAGCGCCGGCGGCTCGCCGATGTGGTTCACTGCATCCGCGAGCATGTGACGGTTTTCGAGGCGGGCCGAGCGCTCGAAGCCAACGCCGAACGGCATCTGAAACCGCCGCCGGAAATGCTGCGCCTCTTCAGAGATTATCCGGCCGCCATCGAGGAGACCTTGCATGTGGCGGCCCGCGCGCAATTCTCGCTCGACGAATTGCGCTATGAATATCCCGAAGAAACAAGCGGGGCGAGCGCGACGCCGCAGGAGGAACTCGAACGGTTGTCCTGGGAGGGCGCAAAGACGCGCTACCCAGACGGTATTCCCGAAAAGGTCGCCGCCGCTCTCAAGCAAGAACTGGCGCTGATTGAACAGCTCGATTATGCACGCTATTTCCTGACGGTTTACGACATTGTGCGCTATGCGCGCAGTCAGGGAATTCTCTGTCAGGGCCGCGGATCGGCGGCGAACTCCTCCGTCTGTTATTGCCTCGGCGTCACCTCGGTCGATCCGGCGCGCATCGATCTCCTCTTCGAACGGTTCATCTCGGCGGACCGCAACGAGCCGCCGGATATCGACGTCGATTTCGAGCATGAGCGGCGCGAGGAAGTGATCCAGTATATTTACAGGAAATACGGACGCGACCGCGCAGGCATTGCGGCGACGGTCATCACCTACCGCACGAGAAGCGCGGTGCGCGAAGTCGGCAAGGCGTTCGGGCTTTCCGAAGATGTCATCTCGTCGCTCGCCAAAAGCAATTGGGGCGGCGATGCTTCGGGCGTCAATGAAACCCGGGTGAAGGAACAGGGGCTCGATCCGGGCGATCTCACCTTGCGGCATGCGCTTCAATTCTCGAAAGAGCTGATCGGCTTCCCGCGCCATCTCTCGCAGCATACGGGCGGCTTTGTGATGACGCGCGGACCGCTGGAGGAAGTCATTCCTATCGGAAACGCCGCCATGCCGGAGCGAAGCTTCGTCGAGTGGGACAAGGACGATCTCGACGCGCTTGGCATGATCAAGGTCGACATCCTTGGCCTCGGCATGCTGACCTGTATCGCCAAGGCGTTCGCGCTGTTGAAAAAGCATTACGGCGTGGATCTCGATCTCGCCTCGATCCCGGCAGAAGAACCTGAAGTCTACGACATGATCTGCAAGGCCGACACGCTCGGCGTTTTTCAGATCGAAAGCCGCGCGCAGATGTCCATGCTGCCGCGCCTGAAGCCGCGGAACTTCTACGATCTCGTCATCGAAGTGGCGATTGTCCGGCCGGGACCGATACAGGGTGATATGGTGCATCCCTATTTGCGCCGCCGGGACGGACTCGAAAAGATTGAATATCCCAGCAAGGATCTGGAAGACGTGCTCGGACGAACGCTCGGCGTGCCCCTCTTTCAGGAACAGGCGATGAAGATCGCCATTGTCGCCGCCGGCTTTACGCCGACCCAAGCGGATGGCCTGCGCCGCGCCATGGCGACCTTCCGGCGCGCAGGGACCCTTCATCAATATCACGACAAGATGGTCGAGGGGATGACGGCGCGCGGCTATGAGCGCGCCTTCGCCGAACGCTGCTTCAAGCAGATCGAAGGTTTCGGGGAATATGGATTCCCTGAAAGCCATGCGGCGAGCTTTGCATTGCTGGTCTATGTCTCCTGCTGGCTCAAATGCCGCTACCCGGACGTGTTCTGCGCAGCGCTTGTGAATTCACAACCCATGGGGTTTTACGCGCCGGCGCAGATTGTTCGCGACGCGCGCGAACACGGCGTTGAAGTCAGGCCCGTCGATATCAATTACTCGTTCAGCGATCTGACGCTCGAAGAGTCCGATGGACTTCGCAACATTCACGCGCGTCATCGCGATATGGAAAAGTCGATGCGCGGACGCCGTGCGGTGCGCCTCGGCTTCCGTCTGGTCAAAGGCTTGGCGGAGAAAGACGCCAAACGCATCGAGGAGTGCCGCAGCGACGGTTACGATTCGGTGCGCGATCTCTGGCTGAGGACAGGCCTGTCGCAAGCCTCGCTTGAAATACTCGCAAACGCCGACGCCTTCGGATCGCTCGGACTCTCACGCCGTGATGCGTTATGGGCCGTGCAGGGCCTCGACAAGGTGAAAGGCGATGACCAGTTGCCGCTCTTCGCCGCCGAAACCGCATTCCGGAAAGAAGAAGAGGTCGCGCTGCCGGCGATGCCGCTCGGCGAAGAAGTCGCCTATGACTACAAGACCATAAAGATGTCGCTGAAGCGCCATCCGGTCTCGTTCCTTCGCCCTTGGCTCAAATCATCCCGTTACGCCGCCAATGAAGATTTGCAGGCCATGGCGAATGGCCGGTCCGTGTCGGTTTCGGGCCTCGTGCTCGTGCGCCAGCGGCCGGGCACGGCGAAAGGCGTTATCTTCGCGACGCTCGAAGACGAGACCGGGATCGCCAATATCATCATCTGGCCGAAAATATTCGAGCGGTTTCGGCGGGAAGTTTTGGGGGCGCGCTTTCTTGGCGTCTCAGGCGTCCTGCAGCGTGAGGGTGACGTTATTCATGTGGTTGCGCGGCGGCTTTATAATCTGACGCCGAAATTGGCGGACTTGAGCGACTATCACGGCGAGATGGATGACGGACTGTCGCGCGCAGACGAATTCAAGCGGCCGGTGATCGAAGATTTAAGGAAAGGCGATTACCGCCGGCGCATGGAGCGCGCCAAACACATGGATGAGATTCTGCCGGGCGGCCGGAATTTTCATTAGTGAAAAGTGTATCCCCTCAGAATCCTCGTCACAACTTACGATTCCCGCTAAATAGGTCACTGCTTATACTGGCCGAGAAGAATCCTTTATTGACTGAGCAAGAAGTTGATAGGATGCACCTTTAAGAAAATCATCGGCCCCAACTAATCAAGATATAACGCAAGTTTTTATTCGCGTCAGATTTCACGAAATGATAAGTTATAAGCATTCAAAATCGCGAAGCATGTACTGGGGATATGGGTTATGTCGAAATTGATGC
>JAUIEG010000186.1 GCA_030428745.1 Alphaproteobacteria bacterium | reverse complement strand
AGCGCTCGCTTCCTGAGTCTTCCGGAAAGCTTTCCACATGCAGCGTCCGGGTCGGATAGGCGAAGTCGATGCCTTCATCTTCGAAAGCTTTATGAATATTGAGAAGGACCTCATGGTTGGCTTCCATATAGGCGCTATAGGCGCGGTCCTTGACCCAATAAACCGTTTCGAAATTAATGGAGCTGTCGGCGTATTCCTTAAGGTGCGAGCGGTCGAAGCGTGTCGTGTCGGTGTTTTCAACAGCGTTCTTTATAAGTTCGGGAATGCGCCGCAGCTTTTCATGAGGGGTCTGGTACAAGACGCCAACGGAAAACAGAATTCGCCGTTCGTCCATGCGTCGGTAGTTTCTGATTTCTTTGTCCAGCAATTGCGAATTGGCGATGATGATTTCCTCTCCGCTGAGTGAGCGGATGCGCGTCGTTTTCATACCGATGCGCTCAACATCACCAAGATATTCCCCATCGTCGAAGGTGATAAAATCGCCGCGCAAGAATGGCTGGTCGAAGACAATAGCCAGTGAGGAGAAAAGGTCTTTGAAGAGACTTTGCGCCGCGAGGCCAATCGCAATGCCGCCGACGCCAAGGCCGGCGATCAGCGCCGTAATCTCGATGTCGAGATTGGAAAGAATCATCAACAGCGCAATCGTCCAGACGCCGATGGCGACAAGCGTCTTGATGAGGTTAACCGCATTGGTCAGAACGCCGGATTGTTCTGCGCGCGAATGGGCGTAGCCGACGATACCGGCCGTCAGAAGCTCTCGCGCCCAGGCGGCCGCCTGAAGAATGCCGATGATAATGGCGAACGTGCGGGCATAGACGCCCCAGCCTTCCGGGATGACGGGAAAGAACGGCGCTACCAGCGCAGCCGAAATAACAAGCAGAAACAGGCTTGATGTGCTGCTAATGAGGCGCGCAGCCACATTGTTGAAAGCGTAATGGTCTTTCTTTTTCCTGCGGATGAAGCCGGCGATCACGGCGCGCATGATCCGCAAGACCAGAAAGATTGCGATCCAGGCGCCAACGGCGATGGAAAATTCGGAGGCGTTTGCCTGGATCCACGCCCACCCTTCCTCCAGACGCGGGCCGACGCCGCTCATAAAACTTTCAACCTCGCTTGCGGCGTCTTTGGCCGCGTCTGTGGTTTTTTCATCTGCGCCGCTATCCGGTGCGGCCTGCGCAAAAAGGGGTGGAAACGGTTTCATTAGAACTCGCGGACTGCTGATTCGGAAAAATTAGGATGGTTCCCCATCCGAACAGGCAGGAAATCCAATCGTTCCGCCGATTTACGGGCGGGTTTCAGCGCCGCAGTGATACATGGTAGAAAAGCGCCAGGATGCGGGTGATAGGGCCGGCGAGGGAGCGGGTAATGGCGAAGCGAATTTTAGCGGCTTTTGTGGGGTTTGCGGGCATTCTGATGGCTGGAACGGCCCTGGCGGCGCCAGCGGATGACCTCCACGCCCTATTTGATGACTACTGGGCCAATGAGATGGAGGAAAATCCGTTCAGCGCCACAGGTTCGGGCGTCCCCGGATATGAAGACAAGGTTCCAAGCGTGGCGCCGGAAGACCAGGCGCGCCGCAATGCGCAAGCGCAAAGTTTTTACGACCGTCTTGAAGCTATCGACCGCAGCCAACTCGACAAGGAGGACGTCCTGAGCGCCGACCTTCTTGAATTCATTCTGAAGCATGACCTGGCGCTTGCGGAGTTCGATCGCTGGCGTATTCCGTTTCTCGCGGACACCGGCTTTCACACGAATTTTGGATATGTAGTCGGCGCCACGAGTTTCCGTACAGAAGAGGATTTCGAGAATTATATCGAACGTCTGAAAGGCCTTCCCGGTTTTCTGGATCAGCATGTGGAGAACATGCGTCAGGGACTTGCTGACGGATTCACTCAGCCCAAAGAAATTCTTCCCTATATTCTCCCTTCTTTCGAGGCGCAGGTTAAAGATAACGCCGCGGCGCATCCTTACTACAAACCCTTTGTGAAAATGCCGGAGTCCATTTCCTCCCGGCGTCAGGCGGCGCTGCGCCAAGAGGCGCGCGATGTTCTCGAAGCGGACGTGATCCCGGCATTCGCGCGGTTGCTCGATTTCATGAATGATGAATATTTACCGGGCGCGCGCGATACGCTTGGCGCTTATGATTTGCCGAACGGGCGTGACTATTACCGCGCGCTTGTTCGCTATTATACAACGCTCGAGACGGTCACGCCGGAGAGCATCCATGCGCTTGGTCTGAAAGAGGTGGCGCGCATTCGTAAGGAAATGGCCGGCGTCATGTCGAAGACCGGTTTCAAAGGCAATTTCAAAGATTTTATCGAGTTCTTACGCACCGACGAACAGTTCTACCCAAAGACGCCGGAAGACCTTCTAGAGCGCGCAGCGTGGATTGCAAAAGATATCGACGGCCGACTACCCGCCTATTTCGGCAAGTTGCCGCGACAGCCTTATTCGGTAGAACCGGTGCCGGCGGAGATTGCGCCAAACTACACGACCGGCCGTTATGTGGGCGCCCCTTCAGGCGGCACGCGCGGCGGGCAATATTGGGTCAACACTTACGCGCTCGACAAACGCCCCTATTACGAAATGACCGCGCTTACCCTGCATGAGGCCGTGCCGGGCCACCATTTGCAAAATGCGCTGGCGCTTGAAATCGAAAATGCGCCGGAATTCCGCAAGGACTTCTATCCGCATGCATTTGGCGAAGGCTGGGGGCTTTACTCGGAAAAGCTGGGACTTGAAATGGGCGTTTATGAAACGCCCTATGATGATTTTGGAAGGCTCTCCATGGAAATGTGGCGCGCCTGCCGTCTTGTGATCGACACCGGCATTCACGCCAAAGGATGGACGCGGGAGCAGGCGATGGATTATCTTGCAGACAATACGGCGTTGTCGCTCCACAATGTTCAGACCGAGGTTGACCGGTACATCGCTTGGCCGGGCCAAGCCCTTGCCTATAAAATGGGCGAACTCACTCTCTGGGAGCTCCGGCGAAAGGCGGAGCGAGAGCTTGGTGATGATTTTGACATTCGCGAGTTCCATGATGCGGTGCTTACCGGCGGCGGCTTGCCCCTCGATATTCTCCGCGAGAGGATCGATGACTACATCGCTGAGGTGAAAGCGCGCGCCGAGTGAGTGAAAACATCCCTGTTATTGACACCGACAGGTTGCAGTTAAAGGGCCCGAAAGTAGAAGATTTTCCGGCCTTTGCAAGGATGTGGGCTCGCCCTGAGCTCACCCGTGAAATTACCGGTAAACCGCTCAATGAAGAGGAAGCGTGGACACGCCTGTTGCGCAATGCAGGGCTGTGGCCGCTTATCGGCTATGGTTATTGGCATGTCTTCGAACGCAAAACCGGCGCCTTTGTCGGCCAGGTCGGCTTTGCTGACTTTCACCGTAATTTGACGCCGTCCTTGCGTAACATGCCGGAAATAGGCTGGATTGTCGCGCCCGACCATCAAGGCAAGGGGTATGCGACCGAAGCCGCCCGTGCGGCAATGCAGTGGGGCGATGCGAATTTTTCTGAGAAGAAAATGTGTTGCATTATAGGCGTTGAGAATACGCCATCAATTTGCATTGCCGAAAAATGCGGCTTTTCCTTTATCGCTTCAGCTAACTACAACGGCAAGGCGATCAATGTTTATCATAGGCTCATTGCGCCTCATGGATAACTTCATCACCAGCTTTTTTTGAATGCCAGCATTCATGGTTGTGAGTGCGATGAGGTCAACGGGCCGCGCATAAGGCGCCGATGCGCGCGTTCGTGAGGCACCGCCATTTTCTGGCGCATGTATAAACAGGAAAGTGTATTTCCAGGAAATCAGGATGCAGCGGTGAATGCATCCTTGAACTGTTCGCGCAGCGCCTGCTTTTGCACTTTGCCCATGGTGTTGCGGGGAAGGGCGTCGAGGCGGAAGAATTTCCGCGGTCGTTTGAATTTTGCCAGTGACGACAAGGCGTCGGCGAGCGCCGCATCGTCCGGCGCGCTATTCTTGGCGACGATCACCGCGACAACACCTTCACCCATATCGGGATGAGGAACGCCGATAACGGCGCTTTCCGCGACGCCGGGCGCCTTGTCGAGAATCTGCTCGATTTCGATTGGGTAGATATTAAAACCGCCAGCGATAATCAGATCCTTTTCCCGGCCTACGAGCGAAAGGCGACCTTCCTTGTCCAGCGTTCCGACATCACCCGTGCGAAACCACCCGTCTTCCGTGAAGGCCTCCTCGGTCTTGTCCGGTTTCTTCCAATAACCGGCGCAGATATTCGGCCCCTTCACCTCGATCTCACCGGGCGCGTCTTTTTCTCCTGCGATACGAACGGAAATACCCGGAAGCGGAGAACCCACCGTTCCAGCGATACGCTCGCCGTCCAGCGGGTTGGAGGCGATCATGCCCGCTTCGGACATGCCGTAGCGCTCAAGAATGCTTAGACCGGTGCGCGCAGCAAAGGCGTTGGACGTTTCCACGGTTAGCGGCGCCGACCCGGAAATAAAAAGCCGCATCTTTGCGCAATCCGCTTTGCCGAAGTCCTCTTCGCCGAGAAGGCGGGTGTAAAAAGTCGGCACGCCCATCAACACGCTTGCCTCGGGGAGGCGCCGGCGCAGTTCGGCGGCGTCGAATTTCGGCAGAAAGATAATCTCACAGGCGCTAAGCATGGCTGTGTGGAGCGCCACGAAAAGGCCGTGAATATGAAAGATCGGCAACGCGTGGAGTAAAACATCTTCACTTGAAAACCCCCAAAGCGCATTCAGGGTTTTTGCGTTTGACGACAGGTTCTTATGCGTGAGCATCGCGCCCTTGGATCGGCCTGTCGTGCCTGAAGTGTAGAGAATGACGGCAAGGTCATCGTCGGAGCGTGCTGCAATTTCCTCAAGAGGTGCAGTCTTCGATGCGGCGCTGAGGAGCGTTCCCTCGCCAGTCGCGCCGAGCGTGAGCACATGTTTCACATTTTGTCGCTTTGCGACCGGCAATAGCGTATTCTTGTTTTCCGGTGCGCAGACAAGGATCACCGGCTCTGCGTCGTCGAGAAAATAGCTGACTTCTGCTTCCGTATAGGCGGTGTTCAGCGGCACATAGACAAGCCCCGCTCGCATGGCGCCGAGATAGAGCGCGACATTTTCAGGTGATTTTTCAACCTGAACCACTATGCGGTCACCGGCTTTGGCGCCTAGCTGGCGCAGCGCGCCAGCCATTTTAGCGGCGCGGGCGTCCATATCGCCGTAAGAAATCCTGCCGCCGTCCGGCATGGATAAAAAAGGGCGTTCGGAGCGGTGAGCGTAGGCGCCTTGCAGCGCCGAGAAGAAATTTTCGTTGGTCATTACGTCTGTTTAGGCGGTTTGAACGTTCAAGGCGAGGGGGCGCCGTTCGACAAAAAGAAGGTTTCCGGGTCGAGGCTGCGCATGGCGTCATACTGGCTCAGGAAAACGCGGCCCGTGAGGTGGTCAAGAAAGTGAGTTCGCTTCAGCCGGTCCATGACCGGGCCTTTGACCTCTGAAAGATGGAAGGCGACTCCGGCGTCTTTCAGGCGCTCATTGATCGCCTCAAGACTTTCCAGCGCGCTGGCGTCAATTTCGTTTATCGCCGAGCACATGAGAACCACATCTTTCACAGCGGGGGAGTTAATCGCGAGGCCCAGAAGCTTGTCCTCAAGGACGCGCGCATTGGCGAAGAACAAGTTTCCGTCGATACGCAGGGAAACGGCTGAAGGACTCGTTATTACGTCATGGCGGCTGATATTGCGGAAATGTTCCGTACCCGGCATCTGTCCGACAATGGCGCAATGGGGGCGTGAGGCGCGATAAAGAAGCAGCAGGATCGACAGGGCGACGCCAGCGACGACCCCA
>JAUIEG010000185.1 GCA_030428745.1 Alphaproteobacteria bacterium | reverse complement strand
ATTGATGGGCCGGTGTTGGGTTCCCGATCTAGCGGCAGACGGACGAGCCGGTTTATTTGCTGCAGACTTTGCACAGTCTGGCCTAAAGTGAGGCCGGTTAGAAACAGATTGCGAATTGGGCCGAGAACTCTCCAGGACAGGGCCATCACCGCGATAAGAGCGCCGCCGGAAAGGTTTCCGTCAATCACCATGTTGACGCCAAAAGCGAGAACGCCGACGCCGGCAAGCGCCACCATAGATTGGGAGAATATTTGCAAGAGAGAATTGATTTGCCGCGCATTCATGTTCGCAACAGCGGCTTCCGCCGATAATTTCCGGTGTCTGCGCAGCCAAACATGTTCTGCAGCGAGGTCATTGATCGCTTTTTGGGCGGAAACAGCCTCGACCATAAGGTTATTGAGGTGAGAACGCTTTTCGCCAGATAACTTAATCAATTCCCCCGTCTTCGGAATCGCCCAGCAGGCTGCTAGAGCATATAAAGCAATTAGAGATACCGGAGCCCAGACGAGAGGTCCGCCAATAAGCGCGATGACTGCAATAAAGAGCACGATATAAGGAAGGTCGAAAAATGCGCTAGCAAGAGGTCCCGTAAAGGCTTCATGCAGTGATGTCATCTGACGCAACCGAGTGAGCTGCGATCCAATGGGTGCGTCCTCCGTATGCGATAATGGCAAATGAAGAAGGTGGCGAAAAGCTGTTTCGTTAAGCTGTTCGTCAAGCCTCGCTCCAAGATATGACTGTAGTTGAACGCGAACACGCCTAAGTAGGTAGTCAGCTGCAATGATGATCGCGATACCTGCCGTAAGGCCAGCCAGTACGTCATACGCTTTTGCGGCTACAGCCTTGTCATATACCGCCATTACATAAACGGGGGGAGCCAGGGCCAGGATATTGACGATAAAACTGACATAAAAGATTTGCCTGATATGCGGTGTAAAAACAGACAATAGCTCACTCGTCCACGAGCGCGGCGCCGCACTTTGGGTAGCGTCGGGTCGTTCGACTTTTTCAGGAAATATTGCAAGCGCCTGCACATCATCGGGGGGCAGAGAAGAACGAGAGCCGGTCACCGGGTCAAATATAACGATGGCGCCGTCGCGATCACGCTGTTCCGCAAGCTTTACTGCGCCGTCATTATAACGGAGGAAACATGGAAGATATTCCGGGCGTAGATTCTTTGGTGTGGCAGGCTCGACGGTTGTTGCAAAGCCGAGGTGAAAAAGCATGGCCCTGAAGGAGGAGACTGTCGATAACTCGTCAGCATGGGGCATCGCTTCGAATACACGCCGAGCCCCCTGCGCCCACCCAGTTAGTTTTAAAAAGTGTTCCAGTACAGCCAGACAGTCGGCATCGGCGGCGGCGCAGTCGGCCTCATTATGGCTAAATGCTGCACGCAAACGCGCCTGGAGTACGCCAACAGGATTGTGAGTTCCCGAAGCGTCATAACCGGCGACGGTTTCGTCTTCATCCGCGTTGACAGCCGCGTTTTGTTCATTGGGCGTTGTCATGAGGCCTTCGTCTGAGCATTGGGTGCAAGCTCATCTTTTATGAGCGCGCCATTTGAAATTTTATACGTCGTGTCCACCATGCGAAGCAGGGACGGACGATGTGTTGCGATGATCGTTGTGACTTTGCCTTTTAGGCGGCCTAACGCTTCAATAAACTGTTGTTCGCCAGCGAGATCGAGCAGCGTGTTTGCTTCGTCAAGAACGAGAACAGAGGGTCGCATCGCGAGGGCGCGCGTTAAAGTAATGCGCTGCGCCGTCGGTGCTGGCACATCATTGCCGGATGCACTTTTTAATACCGTGTCATACCCAAGCGGCATGCGCATGACTTCGTCATCGAGGCCAATGAATTTCGCGGCCATGAGGGCGGCTTGCGTTGGCGTCTCGCCAAAAAGTGTAATGTTGTCAAGGATGCTGCCCCTGAAGATCACCGGGCTGAGGCCGACATACCGGACATGGCGCCGCAAAATGTTCGGCGAAGCTGGACCGCAGGTATCCGGGCCGACGCGGATTTCACCTTCGCTCATCGGAGCGTCCTGTACGAGCGCTCTTAGTAATGTTGATCGCCCGCTTCCATCATCGCCGGTAATGGCGACAAATTCTCCGGCTTCAATGTCAAGATTCAGGTTCGAGAATAAAGGCGGCGCGTCTTCATGTTGAATTGTGACATTGGAAAGCCTGACTGGTTTTGGCTGAAACCGCTCCTGAAAGCGCTGAGGCTGCATATTGTGAGCCTCAGCGCAATCAAAAATGGCGGATATGCGGCCGCGCCTGTGTTGGGCCAATTTGACCTCGTTCCAACTGGCGAGGGAACGCATTAAGGGCTGCAAAAGTTGGGAGGACAATAACATGCAACAGGCCAATGCGCCGAGCGTTAAGCGCCCATCAAGGACAAGGGCTGCGCCGGCGCCGACAATCACTACTGTCGATAAGGCCGCATAAGCATTATTGTATGTTTGCGCTGACCCGGTCAGTTGAATCATTCGCTGTGTAACGACGCTCGTTGCAGATTGCAGTCGCTCAAAGCGCCGCATAATTTGTGGTTCCATCGCACAGGCTTTGACCGTTTGAATGGCTTGAAGGACCTCAATAATGAAGTCTTGTTTTCTTGAATCAAGCTTCTCACGCGCGGAAATAGCGCTGTTCAGTGATTGCGTGCCTCTAAATGCGAGATAGGAAAATACTGTAAAAAGGGCGACAACGGCGGCGAAAACCCAGCCTCCGATGAGAATGATCACGAACGAAAATACTGGGATAAAAAGAATGTCAACGGCGACGGTCCGTGATTGGGAACTGTAATGGTTGCCAAGACCGTTTATTGCGTTCAGCCGCTCGAGATGCTCACTCGTCGACACCCTGCCAAACTCCCTCGGCCTGTCGGAGAGCATGGTTTGCATGGCTTTGGCTGAAAGGTTGTGAGTGAATGCGGCTGCTGACCAGTTTATGACTTTGGAGCGCAGATATTTAAGAATGCCGTCTATGGTGATAGCGGATGCGAGGACCAGCAGCAGTACAGTCAGCGTAGCATAAGCGGCGTTTGGTAGGACGCGGTCGTATACCTGAAGAATCGTGAGGGGTAGGGCGAGCGAAAGAAGATTGATAACGCAAGAAGCCACATAGGTCGTGCGATTCAGCGCCGGCGGGCTCAAATCGCCTCCACCGCTGCCGTTGCCCTTAAACAACTCGGTCGCGAATTCCCGCACTATTGAACGCATACCCGGCTAACTACTTTAACTGCGCAATTCAGCTTTTGTTTATGGTTAAATCCTTTCGGAAAGGTGTTGCTGAACCTTAGAAATTATAAAAAACTGCATTTTTTCAGTCTGTTAACCAAGATGATAAGGGTCTGATTAAGCGTCGCTGCTTATGTTCGCATGAGGATAGTTGCGTACAGAGTGTGTGAACATGGCGAAAGATCAGCCTGCAGCAGAAGTTGCAAACGAAAACCGGCAGGTAAACGATGACCGCCATAGTGTTGAGGATTCCGCTTTTGAAAGCGACCGCAACGCTCTGAAAAAGGCGCGCGATGAGGACAGGCCAGATGTCGAGGATGGAGACGGCGCTGGGGATTACGCCAACTTACACTTCGGCGAACAAAATCTTAACGATATTGAAAAGTCTGCAGAGGCGAAAAGCGATGCTGTTGCAGATGCTGGGCGCGTCGAAGCGCTCTCACCCGCTTTAGAGCCTTCAGCCGCGGCGTCAGAGGGGATTGCTTCCCCGGCTTCACAAGAAAATACCCTTCGTGAAGAGCATGATGCACGTTCTGCCGACTCCACACATGACTTGCCTTTGCCTGATGAAACAACAGCGGGAGAGGCTTTCGACTTTCGTCCAGAGCCTGGATTTGCTGACAGAACTGGCGGAGCTGACTTACGCGATGCTCTTGAGAACAACTCCGGCAGGCGACAGGATTCTCTTGAGCTAGAGGAGCGAACCTCCAATACAGAGTCTAGCCGCGCGCCAAATGATGATGGGACCGGGGAGGGAGGCGGCGAGGATTTGGGCAAGCCAGATACCATTGCAGGCAGTGACAACAAGGCGCCGGATGTCGCCAGCCCTGACGCAAATGCATCACCCACAAATATTATTCTTGCTGGCGGCAGTGCGCCGGAGAACGTAGAAGGAGCTCTAGTCGCCCGCTTGTCAGCCAATGATGCAGATGACGGCGATACGGCCACATTCACGATCATCAATGACGTTTCTGGGCTTTTTGAAATCGTCGGCGATGAGTTGAAATTAAAGGATGGGTCCACCTTCGACTTTGAAGCCCAATCATCCTACGAGCTTACGCTACAAGTTGTAGATAGCGCAGGAAACACGTTTGATAAAAACGTTTTCGTTGGTGTTGAAGACGTCAATGAAGCGCCGACCGATATTGGTCTTTCTTCATTCAGTATTGCTGAGAACATGGCTGGCGGTGCCGTAGGGGCAGTATCGATTCTCGATCCAGATGCTAGCGACGAATTCTCATTTGTCGTTTCGGATGACCGCTTCGAAGTCGTGGACAACCAGTTAAAGCTTAAAGACGGCGTTTTCTTAGACGCTGAAACTACAGCGCCTATCGATCTCATCGTCACCGCCACGGACTCTGGTGGTCTCGGTATCGACGGAACGTTCACTATCAACGTTCTAGATCAGAACGAAGCTCCTGTGTTGGATGTGGTCAAGGAAGGGGGGCTTCGCGCGTCTTATTACAATGTCGGCCATTCTCTGAATGATCTTGACCAGGTGGATTTTGACGCGACACCCGATGCGAAAGGTGTTGTCGACAGTCTGAACTACATGACGGGCCAGCAATCGTTCTGGGACGGCGCACCGAACGATTATTTTGCTGCGAAATATGAAGGCCATCTCCTTGTTGAGGAAGGTGGAAGCTACACCTTCGATATGGCGAGTGATGACGGCAGCATGCTGTTCATTGACGGCGTTGCTGTGCTCGATAATGATGGTCTTCATGGTACACGCACACGCTCAGTCACGGTGGACCTGGAAGCTGGCGCTCATGACATTGAAGTGCGTTACTTCGAAAACGGCGGTTCGCAAACGCTGCAGCTTTCCTGGTCCGGCCCTGATACGGGCGGTATTACGGAAGTTATCGGCGGCGACTCGTTCGAACATGGCGCCTCCATCGGCGACCTGTCCTTGAATGACGACGTCGCGGGCGCCGTAGTA
The DNA here is from genome assembly GCA_030428745.1 of Alphaproteobacteria bacterium. GTDB lineage: Bacteria > Pseudomonadota > Alphaproteobacteria > Caulobacterales > Parvularculaceae > Hyphococcus. The sequence goes on along the minus strand of JAUIEG010000185.1, from coordinate 669 downwards.
GCGCGCCTTTCACTGACTGATCCTGATATTGGCGACAGCCATAGCTTTGTTGTGAGCGATGATCGTTTTGAAGTCGTCGTTGAAGGCGGAGAACCCTATCTTAAGTTGAAAGATGGTGTTTCGGTCAGCTACGAAGTTGAAACGGCGCTGAATATTGATGTTACGGTGACTGATGCGGGCGGCGCCAGCAGCACGCTCGCGGTGCCGATTACTGTTGTCGACACAAATCACGCCCCCACAATCCAGCTTCTGGGCGGGGAGGGGCTGCGTGCCTCTTATTATAATATCGGTCATTCTCTGAACGACCTCGATCAGGTTGATTTTGATGCTGCGCCCGACGCCGAAGGCGTTGTGAATAGCCTGAATTATACGGCTGGCCGGGAATCATTCTGGGACGGCGCGCCGAGCGATTATTTTGCCGCTAAATATGAGGGTCAACTCTTGGTAGACGAGGGTGGAAGCTACACCTTCGATATGGCGAGTGATGACGGCAGCATGCTGTACATCGACGGTGTCGCAGTCCTTGACAATGATGGCTTGCACTCGACGCGCACACGCACCGTCACGGTGGATTTAGAGCCCGGATCGCATGATATAGAAGTGCGGTACTTTGAGAACGGGGGTTCGCAAACGCTTCAACTTGCCTGGACTGGCCCTGATACTGGGGGC
>JAUIEG010000184.1 GCA_030428745.1 Alphaproteobacteria bacterium | reverse complement strand
GGCGCCTGCTGGCGGGTATAGGAAAGAGCGCCCGCCTTCGGAATGACGCCCTGAACGCTTTCGAGAATTTCGGTTTTCTTTTTCGCCGTCAGGCTCGCTTCAAGTTCGAAGGCGTGATCAAAATAATCCTCAATGGTGCCTTTGCCGCGGCCGGTGACGAGCACCACATGCTCCATCCCCGCCTCGAAAGCTTCATTGACCACATAGTCGATCAGCGGCCGGTCGACGAGCGGCAAGAGCTCTTTCGGCGTCGATTTGGTGGCGGGCAGAACGCGTGTGCCGTGGCCGGCGACGGGAATGACGACTTTGCGAACAGGCTTCATGAGGGGGTCCGTTATCTCGATGTTAATATTTCCGGCGGCCATCAAGGTTTTGATAGCTGTTCGATCTTATCCTTGCCCCGGCCGTGAAGATCAACCGGCCTGCCGGGCGGGAGGGGCGGACCGCATCAAAACGCCTCGACACGGCCATGAAACTGTCGCGGTCTCAGGCTGTTCTTGCGTCGCGGCTAAAGGCTGCGCATATGGTTGAGGTGTAGGCGCGTCTCACGGGTCAGAGAAAACAGGCATGAACGAAGAAAGCGAAGAGAAATCAAAGGATTCGCACGCAAAGCGTAATGCGCTGGGCGGCGAGGGGCCGTTTATTCAGCCAAAAAAACAGAGCTTTCTTGCGGGGCTGTGGTCGGATTTTCTGGCCGGGGTCGCTGTCGTTGCGCCCATCGGCATTACCATCTGGCTGTTTTATCTCCTTTTCACCGGGCCGATGGCTAATCTTGACGCTTTCGTTAAGCGCACGCTTCCCGTGGGCGACAGCAAATACGAAGCCTTTGTACAATTCTTTCCGGGCTTCGGCGTTTTCCTTGCTTTTGTCGTTATTATCCTGATCGGGGTATTTGCGAAAAACTTCATTGGACGTTCATTCATTCGCGCAGGCGAACGTCTGTTCGAATCCGTCCCGGTTGTGCGCAATGTTTTCGGCTTTTTCAAAAATGTTTTTGAAACGGCTCTGCGCCAGTCGGACCGGTCTTTCAAGGAAGTGGCGCTGGTTGAATATCCGCGTAAAGACGCCTGGGTGATGGCGTTTGTCGTCGGCGAGACCAAAGGCGAAGTGCGTGCGCAACTTGATGATATGGGTGAGCATCTGACGTCGATCTTTATCCCGACTGTGCCAAACCCGACTTCTGGCTTTCTTCTCTTTGTACCGCGCAAGGATCTGCGCATCCTCAAAATGACTGTGGAGGAAGCGGCGAAGGTCGTCTTTTCCCTGGGGCTCGTCACGCCGGAATATGCGGACGGCGCCGAAGCGGCGCGTAAACTTGAAGAATTGGCGGATGAAGCGCGCGGCGAGAAAAGCCCGTTGCGAAAGCGCCTGTTCGGCGGCAAGAAAGCCTAACCGGCGCTCAACAGTTTTACCGCGTCATCACGGCTGAAAAGATAGAGCAGGGTGCGCAGCGCTTCTCCCCGGGGTGTTCTGAGTTCCGGATCGCGGTCAATAATCATTTTTGAATCGTCACGCGCGGCGGCCAGAAGTTCTCCGTGAACGGCAATATCGGCCAGGCGAAAGCGGGGAAACCCGGATTGCGCCGCGCCGAGAAAATCACCTGCCCCGCGAAGTCTTAAATCCTCTTCGGCGATCACGAACCCGTCCTCGGTATCGCGCAAGACTTTCAAGCGCGCTTTCGCCGTTTCGCCAAGCGGCGGTTTGTACAAGAGGATGCAACTGGATTTTTTATCGCCGCGCCCCACGCGTCCGCGCAATTGGTGAAGCTGGGCGAGGCCAAAGCGTTCGGCGTGTTCGATGATCATGATCGTTGCGTTGGGCGCATTGACGCCAACCTCGATCACCGTTGTTGCAATCAGGACTGATAACTCGCCGCGATAGAATTTTTCCATCACGGCGTCTTTGTCAGGGCCCGACATGCGCCCATGCACCAGTCCGACGCGATCGCCCAGCACTGCCTTTAAACTTTCAAACCGCTCCTCAGCGGCGGTGAGATCGATGATGTCGGACTCTTCGACCAGAGGACACACCCAATAGGCCTGATTGCCTTCCGCCGAAGCCCGTTTGACTGCCGCGATCATCTCATCAAGGCGGCTCATGGGGATGGCGCGCGTGTCCACCGGCTTGCGCCCCGGCGGCTTTTCAGTGATGCGGCTGTGCTCCATATCGCCATAGGCGGTGAGCGCCAGCGTGCGCGGGATTGGCGTCGCCGTCATGACGAGGAGGTCGGGCTTCGGGCCTTTCTGGGTGAGTGCGATGCGCTGGCGCACGCCGAAACGATGCTGTTCATCGATTACGACCAGCGCCAGATCCTTGAATTCAACATCTTCCTGAAAGAGGGCGTGCGTGCCCATCAGAATATCGATCTCGCCGTTTTTCAGGCGACCGAGTTTTTCCGTGCGGACTGCGCCTTTATCGCGTCCTGTCAGAATTTCCATTTTGACGCCGGTGGCGGCGGCGAGATCGGCAAGAGATTCCATATGCTGGCGTGCGAGAATTTCCGTCGGCGCCATCAACGCCGCCTGCGCGCCCGCCTCTATGGCGCCGAGCATGGCGAAGAATGCGACTATGGTTTTGCCGGAACCCACATCGCCCTGGAGAAGCCGGACCATGCGTTCATTGGAGCGCATATCTGCAAAGACTTCCTTCAAGGCCTCGGTCTGTGCGCCCGTCAGCGAAAATGGCAGCGCCTTTTTGGCGACGGCGATGCGCTTGCCGTCGCCCTTGATGGCGCGGCCTCTTGTTTTGACGCGCGCCTTGCGGATGAGCGCAAGCGCCAGCTGATTGGCGAGAAGTTCATCATAGGCGAGCCGCTGGCGCGCCGGGGACAGGAGCGACAATTCCTCCTGCGCCGACGGCGCGTGTACGGTTTCAATCGCATCTTTCCAGTTTCGCCAGTGATGTTTCGCAAGCCAGGTCGGCTCCTGCCATTCATCGAGATCGGGCGCACGGGCAACCGCCTGCACCGCCGCCTTGCGCATGACCGCCGCGGACAGTCCGGCTGTAAGTGGATAGATCGCTTCGTGTAGCGGCATTTCGCCGGGCTTTGCCGGATCAGCGATATAATCGGGATGCGTCATCTGGCGCGCGCCGTTAAAGTCTTCGACCTTGCCGGAGACAAGGCGGCGGGCGCCTTCGGGCAATTGCTTTGTCAGGTAATCCGCACGCGCATGGAAAAAGACGAGCGTCACAAAGCCGGTTTCGTCCGAACAGGTGATTTTATAAGGAAGCCGGCGTCCTTTCGGGGGCGGCTCATGATGGTCAACCGTGACCTCCAGCGTAACGATACGGCCCTCGGGCGCTTCGGCGACTTTCGGCTGGAAAGACCGGTCCACCAACCCCGATGGCGGCGTCAGGAGGAGGTCGACAATGCGCGGCCCGGCGGTGCGGCCGATCAATGCGGCGATCTTCGGCCCGACGCCGGTCAGGACGGTGATGTCCGCAAACAGGGGGTTGAGAATGGCGGGCCGCATGAAGACTGGATAGCGCTGTTTGCCGCGTTTTTCCATTTGGGCTTTTCCATTTCGATTGAGAGTTTAAAAGGCACGGGAAAGGACTAGTCATGCTGAGATCGCTCGCCGCCGTCATTGTCGCCATTATTGGCGGGCTTGCGGCTGCAAAAACAGTGGAAGGGGGCGGGGCGGCGCTCCTCGGCGCGTCGCCCGGCGCGACTGTTTATGGATTGCTTCTGCTCACTGGCTGGCTGGCCGGCGCGTTTGTGGCGGGGCTGCTGGCGCTTGTCATTGGCAGGCGCTGGGCGCCGTTGGGCGTGCTTGGCGCCGCGGCGATTTTTCTCGCCGCTGTGATTACGCTTTTTTCCTATCCACTGTCGTGGCTGTTGTGGCCGGGCGCGGTCATGACGACAATGCTTGGCGGGTTGGCCGCCCTCCGGGTGACGGGCGCCCGAAAAGAACACCCCGATATGAAGCGCAAGCACGGCCTTTTCGATGAGTGATGCGATCCCTGCGGCGACAATTATTCTTTTGCGTGACGAGCCCCGCTTCGAAACGCTGATGGTGGTGCGTCACGCCAATATCGCGTTCGCCGGCGGCGCCATGGTGTTTCCCGGCGGTCGTATCGACACTGGCGACCATGCGCCGAACTGGCGGGACCATTGCGATGGTGTGGATCAGGCGCCGGAAGAGCAATTCGCGCCGCGTGTGGCGGCGATCCGCGAAGCGTTTGAGGAAACGGGCGTTCTCCTGGCGCGGCGCGGCGGCGCTATGATCGGGGCCGATGAGGCGGCGGCGCTTGGCCCATGGCGTTTGCGCGTTGAAAAGAATGACGCGCTTTTCCTTGAAATGATCGCGGGCGAAGGGCTTCGCCTTGCCTCGGATGAGCTGCATTTCTTCGCGCGCTGGCGCCCGCCCGCCGGCGTGGGCCATCGCCGCTACGACACCTGGTTCTTTGCGGCGCGCACGCCGGAGGCGCAAATCGCTGAAGCTGATGGCGGCGAGGCGACCCATGTTGTCTGGGCGCCCCCATCGGTCATGCTGGCGGACCGCGACGCGGGGAAGAGGAAAATGATTTTCCCGACATCTCGCAATGTGGAGCTGTTGAATGTGAGCGCCTCATCCGACGATGTGTTTCGGTTTGCAAAAGAAAGAACGATTCGTCTCGTCGAGCCGCGCGTTGTTGAGCGCGACGGCGCCCGGTTTCTCACTATTCCGGACGATATGGGATATCCGGTGACGGAAGAACCGCTGGAAAGCGCGATGCGCAGCTAAAGCTCGGCGCCGGTTTCAAGATTATAATGAGAAACGGCGCGGCGCGTATATTCAAGCGCCACGGCGTCATAAAGTGCATGGGCTGCAATCGGCGCCAGAAGATTGTCTGTCAGCATGTAAAGAAAACCGAGATACATGCCGACGAGGCCCGCGATGACGGCGTAAAGCGCCGTGCGCATGTGCATCATGCCAAAGAGCATGTTGGTGAGAATGATCACCAGCACTTCCGGTGCAAAGCCGGCGCCCCATGTCTGCAAAACGCCGCGGAACAATAGCTCTTCTGAAATTCCCGCCGCGAGCGCCATCACAGCGATGCGGCGCGGCGTGAAGGAAAAGCCGATTTCGGAAAAGAACTTGATCTGGGAGCGGCGGAAAGACGCGAAATGCTCCAGCGTCGTGTTGGAAAACCACCAGAGAAAAGCGGCGAGCGGCGTGGTTGCGATGACGCCGATTAAAATGGCGTTGATGTCCAGCGCGAGTTGCGGGCCAAGCGGCGTTTTAAAAACAAAGCTCAAGCCAATCGCGGCCAATCCCATGAGCGCCGTGCCGCCGATCACGACTAGAAAGGTGCGCTCTTCCGATGGAGAGGTTTCCTCCGCCATTTCAGCGCCGCTTCAGGCTGCCGAGAACGCCGCGCACAAGCTCGCGGGCAAGCGTCCTTGCGGCGGTTTTGAAAGCGGCTTCGCTCACAGTCTGGCGGTTGGAACGGCGCCGGGTGGTTTTTCGCCCGGAAGTTTTTTTCTTTGCTTCTTTCTCTCGGGCTTTTTCTTCCGCTTCGGCCCGCTGCTCCGCCCGTTCTTTCAGGATTTCATAGGCGGATTCACGGTCGATCATGTCGTCATATTTATCGGCCATGTCGGAATAGCGCAGAACGCTTTTACGTTCGGCGGCGGTAAGCGGTCCCATGCGTGATGACGGCGGGCGGATCAGCGTGCGCTGGACGACGCCCGGCGCGCCCTTGCTCTCAAGGGTCGAGACCAGGGCCTCGCCGATGCCGAGCTGGGTGATGACCTCTAATGTGTCAAAGGCGGGGTTTGGCCGGAAGGTGTCAGCAGCGGCTTTGACGACGCGTTGTTCGCGGGGGGTGTAGGCGCGCAGGGCGTGCTGCACCCTGTTGCCAAGCTGGCTGGAGACGCTGTCGGGTACGTCGAGCGGGTTTTGCGTTACA
>JAUIEG010000183.1 GCA_030428745.1 Alphaproteobacteria bacterium | reverse complement strand
CACTTCATAAATCGTGCGGCAATCGAGCGCCTGCACTACTGCGGATGAGCGGACATTACAAAAGAGCGCGATCTTGCGGCGCTCATCCTGCGGAATGTCGCGGTCGGCGCGCACGAGCAAGACGTCTGGCTGTATGCCGATCGCGCGAAGCTCACGCACAGAATGCTGGGTTGGTTTGGTTTTCAGTTCGCCCGCAGACGGGATGAACGGCATCAATGTCAGATGGACATAAACGGCGTCGCCGCGCGGCAGTTCGTTGCCGAGCTGGCGGATGGCTTCGAAGAAAGGCAGCGCCTCGATATCGCCCACCGTGCCGCCAATCTCGCACAGAACGAAATCTGCGCCGCCGGCGTCAGAAAGCACGAACTGTTTAATCGCATCGGTGACATGCGGGATCACCTGCACCGTCGCGCCGAGATAATCACCGCGCCGTTCACGCTCCAGAATATTCGAATAGATCTGTCCGGTCGTGACGTTGTCGCTTTTAGAGGCCGAGACGCCCGTGAAGCGTTCATAGTGACCGAGATCAAGATCGGTCTCCGCCCCGTCGTCGGTGACGAAGACTTCGCCGTGCTGATAAGGCGACATAGTGCCGGGATCGACATTCAGATAAGGGTCGAGCTTACGCAATCGAACCTTGTAGCCACGCGCCTGAAGGAGCGCGCCCAACGCCGCCGAAGCAACACCTTTTCCGAGAGACGACACCACGCCGCCGGTAATGAATATATACCGCGCCATGGAAGTCCGTCTTAGCGAAGATTCCGCGCCGATCAAACGCTATTTTCGCAGAAACTGAAAAAGCCCGGAATTGCGGGAAGAAACGTTATTCCTGCGGCGTTTCTTCTTCAGCCGGGGCCTCGTCGGCTGGTTCCGCCGGAGCGTCGCCATCGCCAGCCGGCTGGGTTTCAACCCCAAGATCCTGAAGCAGGTCTTCTGTGGTCGCCGGTTCGTTCTCCGCTGCTTCTGTCTCATCGGCTCCGAGGGAGTTCAACAGGTCGTCAGCGGTAATGTCGGCAGGATCGGTCGTGGTCTCGACTGCGGCCGGAGCGCTGGCTGCGCCGGTCAACTCGTCGATCACGCGCTCATCGTCTTCGCCGCCGCCAGCGCGGATCGCGAGAATGAGGGATGTGGCGAAAAACGCCGCCGCCAGGATGGAGGTGGTGCGGGTCAGTGCATTCGCGGCGCCGCGGCCGGTCATGAAGCCGCCGCCGCCACCGCCGCCGCCAATACCGAGCGCGCCGCCGTCAGAGCGCTGCAGGAGCACGACGCCGATCAGGGCGATCACGATAAGGGTGTGAATCGTAAGGATGACGGCGGTCATGAATAACTCTCTTGGCGCTGGGGCCGGCCTCGTGGAGCCTATTTAGGGAGCCGGGCCGCGATGTCAAAGACAGACAATCGGGGTCGGGCGGAAGGGGCCGGGACATAACGGAAACCCCTCAATTTCGCAAGGCCCGCCTGCCGTAAAGGATCGCAAGCAGGCGGAGAGGCTCGAACACGCGCCGGACGCTGCATCCGGGCGCCTTTTTGGCGGCGCTAGTGCCGGGCGAGCCTGCGCCGCAGCCGGGCCACCTGACGCATGAGCACCGGCGGCAAGACCTCCTGGAGGAACTCATCGGAGCGCACATGCCAGTCATAACGGTCATGGGTGCCGGGCCGGGCGTAGAACTGGGTGGTTTTGGACGCTTTCGTCTCATCCCAGGTGGAGGTGTAATAATAGAGCGCGATGGACCGGCGCGCGCCGCCGCCCGGATGATTGATCGGCTGCGGGTGCCCGTGCATGGACTGGCCGGTTGTCGTGAACATCACACAGCGATTGGCCAGCGGCAGGATCGACTGAACCTGCTCGGACATGTCCGTGCGCCACAGCTCAAGCTGCCCGCCATATTCCTCTTTCCAGTCCCGGTTGAGATAGATGAGGACATTGACGCGGCGTTCGAGATTGAGCGGCTTGTGATGGTTAAAGTCTGCGTGCATGTCGAGATGGCCGCCCTGGCGGGTCTCGTGGAAACCGCCGCCGAGAAAAAACGGGTCGGGAAGAAGGCCTTTGATGCCGGTGATGTTTTCAACGATGCGGATGAAAGGCCGCGAGTTAAACGCGTAGAACAGATGGCGCAGCGCCGGCTCCATGTTGTCCGGATGATAACTCGTCTTATAGCGCTCCTGATCGCGGTCAAAGCTTTCGCTGCCCGGATCGGGCCGCTGAGGAAAGTTTTCAATGCACAGATCGATCAGGTTTTCAGGCAGGAAGTTGTCGATAGCGATATGCGGAAACGGATCGCCGGAGACATAAGTCTCGTTCAGCTCCTTGCCGAGGTCCTTGACCGCATCAAACTCAAATAGTGTCGGGTCCTTCGGGTTGCTGGGAAGATACGACATGGGACTTCGCGCCTTTATTAACTCAATTGGATACTGCCCTGCAGCATGCATAGAACAGGCCGCGCCGCATTGACAAACGTCAAGTTAACGCCCTGCCAATCCACCCATATCAAAAACTTGTGGCGAAACGTTAACGCCGCGCCCCAGCATATGATCCTTAACGACGGATATGAAAACGGCCGGATGCACTGAACATCCGGCCGGTTCTATCGAAAAAGTCCGAAAATCAGGCCTTTTGTTCTGCGACCCAGTCGTCGGCGACCTCGCGCAGGATGTCGAGGGGCATAGCGCCGTTAATCAGGATCATCTCGTTGAAATCGCGCAGGTTGAACTTGTCGCCAAGCTCTGCTTCGGCTTTCGCGCGAATATCGAGGATCGCAAGCTGGCCTGTCTTGTAGGCGGTGGCCTGGCCCGGCCAGACGACATACCGCTCGATCTCGCGGGTGACTTCTTCCTCGGTCATGCCGGTTTTCTCGACCATGTAGGCGATGGCTTCTTCGCGCGACCATTTTTTCGCGTGCATGCCGGTGTCGACAACGAGACGCACGGCGCGGAACATCTCCGCCTGAAGCCGTCCGAGATCGCCAAGCGGATCGTCGTCATACATGCCCATGTCCTGCGCCGCGAGACGCTCAGCGTAGAGCGCCCAGCCTTCAGTATAGGCCGAGAAGGGCGAGAGGGTGCGCAACATCGGCACATTCTTCATTTTTTGCGACACCGAAATCTGGAAGTGATGGCCGGGCGCGGCTTCGTGATAGAGCAGCGTCGGCAATGTCCAGCGCGGATTGTCGGTGGTGTTTTTGAGGTTGATGTAAAACCGGCCCGGACGCGAGCCGTCAATGGCGGCCTGATTGTAATAGCCGCCTGGTGCGGAATCCTGCGAATATTCAGGCACCCGGACGATTTCCAGTTCCTGATCCGGAATGGTGGCGAAAAATTCGGGCGCTTTCGCCATGACTTCGTCATTCAACTCGACCAGGTAATCCAGCATCTGCTGGCGGCCTTCATCGGTATTCGGGAAGTTATGCTCGGGCGCGGTCATGAGCGCTTTCACCCGTTCCGAGACCGTGCCTTCCGTATAGCCTTCTGCGGTCATGATGGCGTCCATCTCGGATTCGATGCGCGCCACTTCCGACAGCCCCACATTGTGGATTTCATCGGCCGTCATGTTGGTTGTTGTGTTGGACTTCAGAGCGGCGGCGTAAATCTTGTCGCCGTCCGGAATGCGCCAGATACCGGCGTTGTGATCGGTGTTTTGAAGCAGCTCTTCATAAAGCGCGATCATCGCTTCGTAGCCGGGAATGACCGCAGTTTCGACCGCGTTCTCAATTTCCTCGAGGTAAGCGGCCTGTTGGTCGTCGCTAAGGCCGTCAATCTCTTTCAGCTTGTCCGGCATGGTCGTGACAAGCGGATTTTCCGCCGCCCCGCCCTCAATAAAAGAGCGCATGACGCCCAGCGATTTTTCGATGATGAAATCAGGTGGGATGACGCCATGATCGCGGTCGTCTTCGACCCGGGCTTTAACTTCGTCAAGCACGCGGCCAAATTCGTTCACACGGGAGATGTAGCGTTTGACGCTTTTCTCGTTCTTGATGACATGCGTATCCGTAAGGAATTGCGGCAGGTCGACAGTAACGCCCGAGTTTTGAACTACGCGATAGCCGCCATAGTCAAAATCCGCCTGGCGGATCAGATCGTCAAAGAACCAGGCGGTGATTTCCCAGCTCAGCAGTTCCTGGCCCTCAAGCCCGTCAGGACCGTATTTGTCGAGACCGGCGCGCGCTTTTTTCAGCTTGGCGATGGTCTTGTCGTCCTGGGCCTTGGTGTAGTCAGCGAGCTTGCCCGAATGGAAATCGAGCGGCGTATTGTCGATCATGCCGAGCCCGGTCATGAGCTCCGGCGAATCGACCGCCAATTGAATGGTCACCTTGTTGATGTAATTGTTCACCCCGACCGGCGTGAACCAGAACCACATGGCGGCGCCCGCCACGGCCAGAATGACGAGCAGCAACAGCCCGCCGAAAATTCTTCCAATCAGTCGCATGGAATCGCCCCTTCAAGGTTGTTCGCGAAATATCCCCTGCGGGCGACTATGGCGCCGTTTCGCCAGGCTGGCGAGTTCGTTCCGCCGCGTCTGGCCTCGTATTCGTCGTGTATAAGAGCGGTCCTGACGCGTATTTTGCGCCGCATCAAGAAATTCTGCATCTATTATATGGATTTAGCTGCGCATATTAGCTCTTGTCCGCTTCCCAGCGCAGCGGCTAGGAAGGGCGGAACGGCAAGCGCCGCTGCCCAAGATCGCCGGCCCCATATCGAAAGTCGAGACATATCAATGCCAACGCCGATCCTCATGCCTGCTCTCTCGCCGACCATGGAAGAGGGCACCCTCGCCAAATGGAATGTGAAAGAGGGAGACAAGGTCTCGTCCGGAGACGTGATCGCGGAAATCGAGACCGATAAGGCGACCATGGAAGTTGAGGCGGTGGATGAGGGGACTGTCGGAAAGATCCTCGTCGCCGCAGGAACGGAGAATGTGAAGGTCAACGACCCTATCGCCGTTCTGGTGGATGACGGGGAGAGCGCTGACGATATCGACGTCTCGAAATTGAACGGAGCCGCCCCGAAAGAAGAGGCGCAGGCTGAAGCGTCAGCCGAGAAACAAACAACCGGGGATCAGCCAACCGAGGATCAGGGGGAGCCGGCTTCGGATGAGGCCGCGGCGCCCCAGCCTGCCGTCACTGCGGCCGCAGACCCGGAACTTCCCGCCGATGTGGAAATGGTTCCGACGACGATCCGCGACGCGCTGCGCGACGCCATGGCCGAAGAGATGCGCCTTGACCCGGATGTATTCCTCATGGGCGAGGAAGTCGCTGAGTATCAGGGCGCCTATAAAGTCTCGCGCGGTCTTCTCGACGAGTTCGGTCCGAAGCGCGTCGTCGACACGCCGATCACCGAATACGGGTTCGCCGGCCTTGGCGTCGGGGCCGCGTTTGCAGGCCTCAAGCCGATAGTCGAGTTCATGACCTGGAACTTCGCCATGCAGGCGATCGACCACATCATCAACTCAGCGGGCAAGACGCGTTACATGTCCGGCGGTCAGATGGGGTCGCCCATCGTCTTCCGCGGCCCCAACGCTGCCGCAAGCCGCGTCGGCGCCCAGCACTCTCAGGATTATGCGGCATGGTATTCGAATGTGCCGGGTCTCATCGTGATTTCACCATACTCTGCGTCGGATGCGAAAGGTCTTTTGAAAGCGGCGATTCGTAATCCGAACCCGGTGGTCTTTCTCGAACATGAGCTGCTCTATGGCGACACCATGGACGTGCCAGACGTCGATGACTGGATCCTGCCCATTGGCAAGGCGAAAATCGCGCGCGAGGGAACCGACGTCACCATCGTTTCCTATTCCCGCGGCGTGAAGTTCTCGCTCGAAGCTGCTGCGAAGCTCGAAGAAGAGGGCGTGTCGGCTGAAGTCATCGACTTGCGCACGCTCCGGCCCATGGATGTCGACACTATTCTTGAATCGGTGCGCAAGACCAACCGCGTCGTCACCGTGGAAG
>JAUIEG010000182.1 GCA_030428745.1 Alphaproteobacteria bacterium | reverse complement strand
CCGCGTTTCGCCGCGCAGTTTCAGCTTGTCGAGTTCCAGAAACGCAAAGTGATGATGGGTTTCTTTATAGACCTGCTCGTCGCAGATCATGGCGGGTCCGTAAAACTCCGACTGGCTGCGCAGGAACGCAGCGCGATCGACAGCGGGGCCCACAGCCGAATAACGGTTATTGCGGCCATGACCCATGGGCCCGACAAAGCAGAGACCCGTGGCGACGCCGATGGCGAGATGAATTTGCAGGCCCCGCGTGCGGCTCGACGCATCGAGATCGGCGTTGACCTTGTCCATGCTTTCGATGAGGCGCAGCGCAGCGGCGCAGCCCGCCTGCACATGGTCGGCGTTTTCAAGCGGCGCATTGAAATAGGCGAACAGGCGTCCGCCCTCCGCCTGGTCGGCGGCGCCGCCCGCGTCGATGATTGTCTGCCGGAGATCGAGCGAGGCGGCGGCGAGCAGCTTGGTAATGTCGTCGGGCAAGTTTTCCATAGTGCGCAGATCTTCGTCGGCGATGCGCAACTCACAGGCGAGCACCGTGACGTCCCGGCGCACGCCTTTCAGCAAGTCGCTGCCGGTGTCTTCACGCAGGCGCTTCATCGCCGGTTCAGGCAGCGTGTCATGGAACGAGCCGCGCAGATTATCGTCGCGCAACACGCCGCCGATCGACTTGCCGCCGGCGACGGAGAAGGCGCCGAGAAACAGCGCCATGGCCGGCGGGATGGGATTGAGAAGCAGGTTCCCGAATGCAAAAGCGCCATAGGCGCCGAGCATCAGGATAACCGAGAGAAGCGCGGCGAAACCGGCGGCCTGCCAGAACTCAAGGCGTTGCGCGGTCATGATCGCCGCTGCGCCAAACAGCATGACAGCGAGCGCTTCGATATAACCGGCCCACGCAGGACGGGTTGGCGCTTCGCCCGAAAGGATTTGCGCGGCCGTCAGCGCATGGGCGGCGGCCGGTGAGACCGATCCGCGTGCGGTGCGCACCGGCGTCCCAAGCTCTGCATCAAGACCGATAATGACGACGGCGTCTTTCAATTGCGGGTTCGACCCGGCGATGGTCGCGGGCGCGCCGTTAAACCCGGAGAGCAGGCGTGACGCGGATGTGGTGGGCACGGAAATATTTTTCGGCAGATAAAGCCGCAAAGAGGTTGTCTCGGACACGGGCAGATTTTGATCATTAAGGTTCAGGCTTTGAACTGTCCGGCCTTGTGCGCTGGCGGCTGAACTGCGCATGACGGCGGTCACCGGCGCATCGCCTGCTGCCAGCCGCGCAGCTTCCAGCGCTATCGCCGGCGCTGGCGCATTATCAAGCGACCAGAGGAGCGGCGCACGGCGCAATACGCCGTCGCTGTCGGGGGCGAGTGACGAGACTGCCGGGCGCGCCGCTGCGGCGAGATCGGGATTGATGGCGTAGAAATAACGGGCGGCGGGCAGGGCGAGAAAATCCGTATCGCCGGTATTGAGCCAGGTTGCGCGTTGTGTGTCCGTCCGCTGGAACGCCGACGCCCGATTCGGGTCCGACGGTGCGGTTAGCGACACCGCGACGGCGCCGTCGACAGTCTTGAAGGCCTCGGCGAGGCGCTCATCGGTGCGGGGCAGGAGTGCGAGCTGCTGGGCGAAAACCTCATCCCGGGCGCCGGAAAGCCAGAATTCGCCGATTGTCTCCGGCGACAGCGGGTCAGGGGCGTCCACGGCCTCGGTGAGGATGACCCCTTTGGCCCCGGCGGTCCCCGCCGCCTCCACAAGGCCGGCCAAGACGGTCCGCGGCCAAGGCCAGGGGCCGACCGCGTCAACGCTCTCACGGTCGATGAGGACCAGATGGAAATTTTCCACAGCCTCGCCGTCAGCCGGGTCAAGTCTTTGAAAATAATCAAAAAGCCGCTCGCGCCAGCGGGCGTCCGGCGACTGCGCCCCGGCGAGCGCGCCGAGCGCGATCACGGCCAAGGCGCCCGTCACCACCAGGAGCGGCAGTGCGGTCAGCCACTGAAACGGCTTGGAAAACATGCGTTTGGTCAAGAACGACCCTTTCCACTCAATCCGAATAAGGGCTTAGGCCTTCGCATTGGCCTTGCAAGCCTTTCTTCAGGATGAATTTATTATCCTGCTTTAAACCATAACACTGCAAGGGGCGGGCCTTTTTACGTTGACCGGCGTCCGGTCCCTTAAGGAAGCGTTAACCATGGCGGATTCGGCGGCGCATTTCGATATAGATATGTCGCAAGGAACTTTGAAACTGGTTCCGAGCGGCGACTGGCGTGCGCGCTTTTTGGGCGATCTCGATGACGATCTGCGAGATTTCGCAGATGATTCGGTTGGCCGCGATCTGGTGATCGACATGTCCGGGGTGGTTCGTCTCGACACGGTCGGGGCGATGATGCTGCAGCGGACCATGCATTGCTGCGCAGATCGCGGGGCCGCGTCGCAGTTCACCGGCGCCAATGAGGTGCATGAGGCGCTGCTGGCGCAGGTCGAAGGCCATCTGCAGCCGTGCCATGTGGAGCCGACGCTTGGCAATCCTTTCCTGGCGGTGGTCAATCGCCTCGGCAAGGGTGTTGCGGACGCCTACTACGCTGCGCTTGAAGTCATGAGCTTTATCGGCCGCACCTTGTCGACGGCGGGGCGCGTTGCGCTCCAGCCGCAAAAAATGCGCTGGACTTCCACTGTGTATCACATGGAGGAAGCGGGCCTGAACGCCATGCCGATCATTGGTCTCATGTCGTTCCTGATCGGCGCTGTTGTCGCTTATATGGGCGCGAAAATCCTTAGCATGTTCAATGCCGACATCTTCACGGTGGAACTGGTCGGCATATCGGTGTTGCGTGAATTCGGCGTTTTGTTGAGCGCCATTCTGATCGCCGGCCGGTCAGGCAGCGCTTTCACGGCGCAAATCGGCTCCATGAAAATCCGGGAGGAAATCGACGCCATGAAGGTGCTCGGTCTCGATCCCATTGAAGTGCTCGTTCTGCCGCGGGTGATCGCGCTGGTGATCATGCTGCCGATCCTGGCGCTGGTCGCTGCGGTTCTTGGCGTTGTCGGCGGCGGGCTTGTGGCGGCGACGGCGATGGATATTTCTCCCGCGCTGTTCGTGGCGCGCTTTCAGGAAACCATCATCATCAATCATTTCTGGGCGGGCCTCATCAAGGCGCCGTTCTTCGCCTTCGTGATCGCCATCATCGGATGCTTTCAGGGGATGGAAGTGGAAGGCAGCGCCGAATCTCTCGGTCAGCGCACAACGCTTTCTGTCGTGCAGTCTTTGTTTCTTGTCATCGTCATCGATGCTTTCTTCGCCATGTTCTATCTGGAGATCGACTTTTGATGGACCAGGTAAAAGAACATGAGCACGTCATCGAAGTCGAAGAACTGAAAACGCAGTTCGGCGACTTTGTCGTGCATGAAAACCTCGATATCAACGTGCGCAAGGGCGAGATCCTCGGCGTTGTCGGCGGGTCCGGCACCGGCAAGTCCGTCCTTATGCGCGCGATTATCGGGCTAAAGCGGCCGAGCGCCGGAACCGTGCGCATCTTCGGTGAAGATTATTATCAGGCAAATGACAAGGCGCGAGAGGCGATTGAACAGCGCTGGGGCGTTCTCTTTCAGGGCGGCGCATTGTTTTCGTCGTTGACCGTCGCCCAGAATGTCATGGCGCCGATTAGAGAACATCTTAAGCTTCCTGAAGAATTGGCTAAGGACATCGCCGCGCTTAAAATTTCCATGTCCGGCCTGCCGGAAGAAGCCGGGGCGAAATATCCATCGGAGCTTTCGGGCGGCATGAAAAAGCGGGCGGGCCTCGCGCGCGCCCTTGCGCTTGACCCTGAAGTTGTTTTTCTCGACGAGCCGACAGCCGGTCTCGACCCCATCGGCGCGGCCAGATTCGACGAGCTTATCGTCAATCTCAAGGAATCCTTAGGGTTAACAGTGTTTATGGTAACCCATGATCTTGATACGCTGCATGCGACCTGTGACCGGGTGGCGGTGCTGGCTGAGAAGCGAGTCATCGCCTGCGGACCCCTTGAGGAAGTCCGCAAGACCGACCACGCGTGGATACAGGAATATTTTTCAGGCCCCCGGGGCAGGGCCGCGCTCGCCGTCAAAGCGAGCTAGGGGGTAAGTAGAGTCCGATGGAAACGCGCGCGCCATATGTTGTAATCGGAGCGGTAGTGTTAAGCGCCATCGCGCTCGGGTTTTATATCATCATTAAAATGAGTCAGACGAGCAGTGAGTATGATCAGTACGACGTGATCTTCACTGAGCGCGTTTCCGGTTTGTCCGTGGGCGCCGCCGTGCGGTTTAACGGCATCCAGAAAGGCGAAGTGGAAACGCTTTCCATCGATCCTGAAAATCCGTCCATTGTGATTGCGCGCGTGCGCGTCGACAAGGACACGCCCGTGAAAACCGACACCAAGGCTGAACTTGAATTTGTCGGCTTCACCGGCCTCGCCATTATCCAGTTTGTCGGCGGCAGCCGCGATGCGCCGCTGTTGAAAGAAGTCAGCGACATGCGCGTGCCGCAACTTTCGGCCGACATGTCCGGTTTCGGCGCATTTCTTGAAGGCTCCGGCGATGTTCTCGCTCAGGCGAACCGTCTTCTTTCCGATGACAACATCAACGGTATTTCCGGCATCATCTCCAATGTGGAGACCTTGACGGCGGCGTTCGCGAATAATGAAGACGACATCACGGCGACGTTGAATAATCTCAACACAATTACGACGGATCTGGCGCAAGTTACCTCGAAGCTCGACGCTGCGGCGACAAGTCTCCAGAGCTTTATGGAAGAGGATGCGCAGGGCGCCGTTGAAGACGTTGAAGCGCTGTTGTCTGAATCGCGCGCACTCGTGACGGACCTGCGTTCCATTACAAATGAGAACCGCGCGTCGATCCGGGTGTTTGCAGATCAGGGGCTGGGCCAGGTCGCGCCGGCGCTTGCCGAGGCGCGCCGTTTGATGCGCACCCTCGACGCGGTGTTGCGTGAAATTGACCGCGACCCGAACGCCTATTTCTTCGGCGAACGCGCGCCGGAATATGCTGGAGGCGAATGATCATGAAGATGTTGCTGAAAAGCGTCGCTCTCCTTTCTGCGCTTGTCCTACCGGCTTGCGTTTCCGTATTGCCGGATGCAGCGCCCCCGAAGCCGCGTTTCCATATCGCCGCCGCTGACGGCGCCGCACTGACGGGCGAAGCGCTCCAGTTTTCGCTGGTTGTCGACGAACCGCGCGCCACGCGCGTTTACGACGCGCCGCGCATCGCCGTCTCCACAGCGCCCGGGCGCATCGAATATCTTGCGGGCGCTGAATGGGCCGACCGCGCGCCACGCCTTTTTCAAACGGCGTTGATCCAGACTTTCGAAGATGCCGGCCGGATTCTCGCCGTGGGCGACCGCGCCGCCATTCCTGTCGCCGACCTTGTTCTGCAGACGGATATTCGCCGGCTGGAGCTCGATGTCGAAGGCGCAGACGCCGCGGTTGTTTCCGTTTATGCGCGCCTCGCTGACGGGAAAGGGACAGTTTACGCCGCGCGTAAATTCAACGCCCGCGTCTCTTCAGCATCAACAAAACCGGATGCTGTTTACGCCGCGTTTGACAGCGCCTTCGATCAGGTCATTTCCGAAATCGTGGAATGGACCTTTGACGTCGGCGCTTCCACCCGGGCCAACTCCTGATTGGCGCCTGACCCCGAATTCATTTGCTATTATTAGACTTCGCCGCGCCACAGGCGTAATCTTGACGTCAGCCAAAAGGAGCTGACGCCATGAACAAAGCGATGTCCCTGTTATCCTGTGTTGCGTTTTTCCCGCTTGCCGCTTGCGGCGGCGCAGACAATACGGAAGCCGGGGCGGACGCCCCGGAGGTCAGCGAAACTTTAACGCCTGAAGCCGCCGCGGACTGTCCGGTGATTGAGGCGCGCAACTGGTCCGCCTGGGTGGACGCCATGCCGGGGCCGGACGCCAA
>JAUIEG010000181.1 GCA_030428745.1 Alphaproteobacteria bacterium | reverse complement strand
GCGCACAGAGACGGGCGCATGACCGCGGAACGAAAAGGCGGCGTAAGCGCGTTGGCGCAACAGCTTCAGTCTTTGCTTGAGAGGAAGACCTTCCATGGCGGTCGCCATGTCTAGCTCCGCCGGATAGCCATCTTGATCGGCCCTTCCGCCCTTCCGTTCACGAACTGGTCGACCATGGGATTGCCGGAGTTTTCCAGCTCTTCCGGTTTGCCGCGCCAGATGATCCGGCCCTGATAGAGCATCGCGACCTCGTCAGCGATCTTGCGGGCCGACGCCATATCGTGCGTGATGGAGATTGCAGAGGCGCCGAGCGCTTTCACCCGCTCGATGATAAGGTTGTTGATCACGTCAGACATGATCGGATCGAGCCCCGTCGTCGGCTCATCAAAGAAAAGAATCTCCGGATTTGAGGCGATGGCGCGGGCGAGGCTCACGCGCTTTTGCATCCCGCCTGAAAGCGCCGACGGTTGAAGGTCGCCAATCTCCGGCGCAAGGCCAACCTGGGCGAGGCAATCGATGGCTCTCGCATGGGCCTCCTTTCGCGACTTTCGGTCGGCGTTTAGAAGGCGAAAGGCGATATTCTCCCAGACTTTGAGGCTGTCAAAAAGCGCCGAGCCCTGAAACAGCATGCCGGTTCGCTGGGTCATATAGCGCCGGTCGCTGTCTGTGTGCCGCGCGATATTGCGGCCATCGACCTCAACGGTTCCGCGATCAGCTTTCATCAGGCCGACGATGCATTTCAAGAGCACCGATTTGCCGCTGCCTGATCCGCCGATGATGACGAGGGACCGGCCTTTGTCCACGTCGATATCGACGCCGCGAAGGACCTGATTATTGTCAAAGCCCTTGTGAAGACCGCGCACGGTGATGGTGTGTGACGTCTCGCTCATCGTCCGGATTTAAAACTCCACGAGGAAAGAGGTCATGACATAGTTCGAGGCGAGGATTGCGACCGCTGCGGCCACAACAGCAGTGCGGGTTGCAGCCCCGACGCCTTGGGCCCCGCCGCCGCTGCGATAACCGTAATAACACCCCATCACAGCAATCAGAAAACCGAACACGCCTGCTTTCGCAAGGCCGCTGATGACGTCGCGGTCTTGCAGGAACTCTGAAATATTGCGGATAAAGACAGGTCCCGAAAAGTCGAGGCCATACACTGCGACGAGATAGCCGCCGTAGACGCCGATAATGTCCGCGATCAGAACAAGGATTGGCATGGCGAGCGTTGTCGCCAGGATGCGCGGCGCGACGAGATATTTGAACGGATCGACGGAGAGGGTCGACATGGCGTCGATCTGTTCGGTGACGCGCATGGTGCCGAGCTCGGCGGCCATGGCTGAAGAGCAGCGTCCCGCAACCATCAGCGCCGCGAGCACCGGCCCCAGCTCACGCACAATAGAGACGCCGAGGATCTGCGGCAGAAAAGTTTCCGCGTTGAACCGCAGCGATCCGTCATAGATATTGAGGGCGAGGGCGGCGCCGGTGAAGATGGCGGTGAGACCGACCACCGGCAATGACGTGAACCCGATGCGGATCAGCGAGGAGAAAAACGCACGCCAGTAAAATGGTCCGAGGATGCTGGCGAACGCCCCGCGGCCTGCGAACCCGGCCATACGGCCAGTCTCGCGCAGGGCGTCGATGGTGACGCTGCCGGTCACGGCGAAAATATTCATGAACGCTTCCCCTTGGACCCGTTAGAGGTAGCGGTGATCGACGCGCCCGCCAAGCCCTGTAAGCAAGTCATAGGGCGAGCGATGGGTCGCCAGAGCCGCCTCGAAGAGGCGCAGGCGCGGACCGAAGAATTCTGCATAGTCTCCTATTTTTACAGGATTCTTCTGGTCTGTAATATCAAGAGTGATGAAGTCCATGGAAATCCGCCCGGCGATGGCCGAGCGGGCCCCATTCACGATCGCGGCGCCGGCCGGGGCGCTGTTGCGGGGGTAGCCGTCGCCATAGCCGAGCGCGACGCTGGCGATTCGCGTCGGGACCGTCGCCGTATAGGCTGCGCCGTATCCGACGGTTTCGCCCGGCTGGAGGTCGCGCAGTTGAACGATGCGCGCCTTTAAAGTCACGACATTGCGAATGCGGTCGTCATCGCTTTCGAAAGGGCTGCCGCCATAAAGCGCAATCCCGGGACGCACGAGATCGAACTGATAGGCTTTACCCATCAGCGCGCCTGCGGACGCCGCAAGCGAAAGCCGCGCGCCGGGGAAATGCTGCGCCGCTTCGACAAATAATGCGCGCTGCTCTTCGTTCTTCGGGTGCGCGGGATCGGAGGCGCAGGCGAGGTGGCTCATGACGACGCTAACCTCAAGCCCCGCCTCTTTAAGTGACGCAGATATCGCCGCCGCTTCGCTTAACGGCGCGCCGATGCGGTTCATGCCGGTGTCGATGTGAACCGCCGCCGGCTGATTGCCGCGAGACGCCCAGAGTTGCGCCTGCGCCAGCGAATTAATGACAGGCGTCAGCTTCGCGCGTTCGTAAAGCGCAAGCGTATCTTCCGACGGCCCGGCGAAACAATAGATATGCGGGGCCGTGTCGTTCAGGGCCGCGCGCAGGGCGGCGCCCTCTTCAGCATAGACGACAAAAAATTCATCGCAGCCGCGCTCGAACAAGGCGCGTGCGACAGGGCTCAGGCCGAGGCCATAAGCGTTGCATTTCACCGCCGCGCCGACTTTTGCGGTCGGCGTTGCATGGTCGATCATCGCGTAATTGGCGCAAAGCGCCGATAGATCGATTTCGGCGACGGGCCCTTCATGCGAGGCGGCCGCTAGGCTGGCGGATTTGACGTCATCATTCATAGGCTTTGAGCTTTAAGGGGCTTTTTGCGGCGCGAAAAGGGCGGCCAAGGCTGGTGAGCGGGGACCGTTCATCCGGCTGGGAGCAATCATCCTCTCAATATCCGGACTGGGGGCAGTATAAGGCCGTCAAGAAAGTGGTGAAATTTTATCCACGGGTTTCCGTTTGGCCTTATACTACGGCCCGCCGCCGCCCGCCGGGGGCGGGACATGGTAGACGGAACCCCTCGCAAAGTCAGAAGGAGCCCGCCCATGCCGTCTCATTCTCCAGCCGCAACATTCTCCAATCCGCCCGGCCTTATCGACCCGACCCGTTTTCATTTCTCTCAGATGGCCGTGGTCAGGTCTGGCGCGCGAATGATCTTTCTCGCCGGGCAGGGCGGTTTTGCAGGCGACGGAAGTCTGTCCGCCGATTTCGGCGAACAGGCAAAGCAGGTCTTCGCGAATATTGGCATTGCGCTGGAAAGCGCTGACGCGCGCATTGAAGACATCGTTCGCCTGACTGTTTTCATCGTCGGCTATGACGCGGAGCGCATGAAGGCTTATCACGCTGCGCAACTCGCGGCGCTTGGCGAGCACCGCCCCGCGGCGACACTGATCCCGGTGGCGCAGCTTGCCTCGCCAGAAATGCTGATTGAGATTGAAGCGACGGCGGCGGCGCACGCCTGATTGAAAGAAAAACGCCCGGTGGTGAGGCCGGGCGTTCTTTTCTTCGCATTCCGATCGCTTATGACTTTTTCATATCAAAGCGGTCGGCGTTCATCACCTTGGTCCAGGCGTCGACAAAATCGTTGACGAATTTGTCCTCTGCGCCATCGAAGGCGTAGACTTCGACAACGGCGCGCAGCTCGGCGTTAGAGCCGAAGACAAGGTCGTTCTCTGTCGCCGTCCATTTTAAGTCGCCGGTCTGGCGGTTGCGCCCTTCGAAGACATAAGGCTCGTCCGACGGCGCCCATTTGGTCGACATGTCGAGCAGGTTGACGAAGAAATCATTCGTCAATGTTCCCGGCGTCTCGGTGAAAACGCCGTAGTCAGTCCCGCCGGTATTGGCGTCGAGGGCGCGCATGCCGCCGACCAGCACCGTCATTTCAGGCACAGTGAGGTCCAGAAGGCTCGCCCGGTCCACCAGAAGCGCCGACGGCGATTTTTCATGGTCGCCGCCGATATAGTTGCGGAAGCCGTCCGCCTTCGGTTCCAGAACGGAGAACGAGTTCACGTCCGTCTGCTCTTGCGAGGCGTCCGCGCGGCCCGGCGTGAAGGGAACGCTGACCGGATGGCCCGCATCTTCCGCCGCTTTTTCGATAGCTGCGTTGCCGCCGAGGACGATGACATCGGCAAGCGAGACTTGCTTGCCGCCGCTCTGCGCCGCGTTGAAGTCGGTTTGAACCTTCTCAAGCGCCGTCAGAACCTTTGACAGTTCGGAAGGATCATTCACCGCCCAGTCTTTTTGCGGAGCGAGGCGGATGCGCGCGCCATTGGCGCCGCCGCGCATGTCAGTGCCGCGGAAGGTCGAGGCGGAGGCCCAGGCCGTGCGCACAAGCTCAGGAACCGTCAGGCCGGAAGCGAGGATGTCAGCCTTGATCGCCGCGGCGTCGCTCGCATTGATCAGCGGGTGATCGACGGCCGGGATCGGGTCCTGCCAGATCAGTTCTTCAGCAGGAACTTCCGAACCGATATAACGAGCGCGCGGGCCCATATCGCGGTGGGTCAGCTTGAACCAGGCTTTCGCAAAAGCGAGTTCGAACTCTTCCGGATTTTCAAAGAAACGCTCTGAAACCTTCCGGAATTCCGGGTCCTCTTTCAGCGCAAGGTCGGTTGTGAACATGATCGGCGCGTGACGCTTGGTTGGATCATGAGCGTCGGGCGCCAGTTGCGCCGCCGCCTCATCAGTCGGCACCCATTGTACGGCGCCGGCGGGGCTGCGGGTTTGCTCCCATTCGAAGTTGAACAGGTTGCTGAAATACTGATGCGTCCACTCGGTCGGATTCATCGTCCATGAGCCTTCTAGGCCGCTGGTGATCGTATCTTCCGCATTTCCCTTGCCGCAATTGTTCACCCAGCCGAGACCTTGCTGTTCTACACCCGCGGCGGCGGGTTCGGGGTCAAGGCATTCATCCGGTTTGTGCGCGCCGTGGGCCTTGCCGAACGTATGGCCGCCCGCGATGAGCGCAATCGTTTCTTCATCGGTCATGGCCATGCCGCGGAAGGCCTGGCGGATGTCATGAGCCGCAGCCAACGGATCCGGATTGCCGTTCGGGCCTTCCGGGTTGACGTAGATGAGGCCCATCTGCGTCGCCGCCAGCGGTTTGGCGAGTTCACGGTCGCCGTGGAAACGCTGATCGCCGGCGAGCATGGTGTCTTCCGTGCCCCAATCGACGACTTCGGCTTCCCAGTCATCTTCGCGTCCGCCAGCGAAGCCGAAAGTTTTAAAGCCCATGGACTCCATCGCGACATTGCCGGTCAGCACCATGAGGTCGCCCCATGAAAGGGCGCGGCCATATTTCTGCTTCACCGGCCAGAGCAAGCGCCGCGCTTTGTCGAGGCTGACATTGTCGGGCCAGCTGTTCAGCGGCTCGAAACGCTGCTGTCCGCCGCCAGCGCCGCCGCGACCGTCATACATGCGGTAGGTGCCTGCCGCGTGCCAGGCCATGCGAACGAAAAACGGTCCGTAATGGCCATAGTCCGCAGGCCACCAGTCCTGCGAGTCCGTCATGACGGCTTCAATATCTTTTTTGACTTCTGCGAGGTCGAGTTTTTCAAACTCAGCGGCGTAATCGAAATCGTCGCCAATAGGATTGGATGCGGCGGCGTTATGGCGAAGGGGGCTAAGGTCGAGCGTATCCGGCCACCAGAATTCATTCGTTTTTGATGCGCTTTCCGCCGGCGCCATTTCTTCCGGCGCCGTAACGTCGCTTTTGGACATGGTATCGCCAGCGTCGTCCTCAACCGCTTCGGGCGTCGGAGTAGTGGCTTCGCGCGATTCATTCTGACCGCCGCAGCTTGCCGTAAGGGTTAGCGCCAGGACGGCCGCCGTCGTCAGCAAGACAGATTTGGTGTTTGTTTTCATGTTTCCTCTCCGGTGCAGAATTCAGAAGACATGACCTGGATGCGCGGTAACGCCGCCAGATTTTGTCTTCGACAAATGGGA
>JAUIEG010000180.1 GCA_030428745.1 Alphaproteobacteria bacterium | reverse complement strand
TCGCAGCGCAGGAAAGCACCTGAAGAGTTTAGGACATTCACACTATATTTCCACCTGTTTCGCAGGGGGTGTTAAGAGCAATATAGGTTTTATTTGTTCCTATCCGGCGGCCCGGCGGGCTTTGAAGCGGTCAGCGAGAATAAAAGCAAGATCAAGGGATTGGCTTGCATTCAATCGCGGGTCGCAATGGGTGTGGTAGCGGGAATGAAGGTCCGCTTCCGAGATTTCCCGGGAGCCGCCCAGGCATTCCGTGACGTTTTGGCCCGTCATTTCGAAATGGACGCCGCCGGGGTTCGCCCCTTCGGCATAGCAAACATCAAAGAAAGATCCGACTTCGGACAGGATGGCGTCCACATGCCGGGTTTTATAGCCCGTGCTCGCTTTCACCGTATTGCCGTGCATGGGATCGCACGACCAGACGACATTCTTGCCTTCGCGCTGAACGGCGCGCAGGAGCGGGGGCAGGCCGTCTTCGACTTTCCCGGCGCCGAAGCGAGAGATGAGAACCATGCGGCCTTCTTCATTATTCGGATTGAGAATATCGAGGAGGCGAAGAAGCTCATCGGGATCGAGGCTCGGCCCGCATTTCATCCCGATGGGGTTTTCGACGCCCCGGCAAAACTCCACATGAGCGCCGTCGGGCTGGCGCGTACGGTCGCCGATCCACAGCATATGGGCCGATGTGTCGTACCATTTGTCCGTCGTGGAATCGACGCGCGTCATGGCGCTTTCATAGCCAAGCAACAGCGCTTCGTGACTCGTGTAAAAATCGACTTCGCGAATGGCGCGAACAGTTGACCCGTTAATGCCGCACGCTTCCATGAAGGTCATGGATTCAGAAATTTTGTCCGCAATCTCACGATAGCGATTTTCCTGCGGATTGCCGGAAACGAATTCGAGATTCCATTTCTGGACGTTTCTAAGATCGGCATAACCGCCATAGGCAAAGGCGCGAATGAGGTTCAGCGTCGCCGCCGCCTGGCCATAAGCGCGCAGCAAGCGTTGCGGGTCCGGCGCACGGGCGCCGGCTTCGAATTCCATGGCGTTGATATTGTCGCCACGATAGCTCGGCAGCGTTTCGCCCTCAATCGTTTCGGTCGGCGAGGAGCGGGGTTTGGCGTATTGTCCGGCGATGCGGCCGACTTTCACGACCGGCACGCCTGCGCCAAAGGTCATGACAACCGCCATCTGCAACAGCACGCGGAAGGTGTCGCGGATATTGTTGGGATGGAACTCCTTGAAGCTTTCAGCGCAGTCCCCGCCCTGAAGCAGGAACGCCTCGCCACGGGCGACGCGCGCCAGCGACTGGCGCAGGGTCCGGGCCTCGCCCGCAAACACCAGCGGCGGATAATTCGCCAGCTCCTTTTCCACGGCGGTCAGCGCCGCCGGGTCAGGATAGTCCGTCGGGATATGCAGGGCGGCTTTTTCGCGCCAGCTCTGAGGCGTCCAGGTCATGTCAAAACTCCTTACGGGAGGGGTCTTTAGCCTGTGGAAGACGGCCCCGCAACAAGCCCGCAATGTGTAAAGCGCGCCCTTGAACCTTGATCACGCCGCCCAAGAAAAAAAGCGCCCTTGTGAGGGGGCGCTTCAGTTATCAGGGATTATTATCAGGGTTTATCCCGCATCGGGCCGGGCAGGGTGGAAACAGGGACACCCGGCCCGAGCGGAATCTCGGCGCGGAGGTCAGGTCTTGATGGTCAGTTCCTTGACGTTGCCGCGTTTGACTTTGCATTCGGCTTTGATCGTCTCGCCGGCGTCGGGGATCAGCTCAAAGGCGATCCGTTTCATGGATCCACCAGAACCGGTGAGGAACTTCGCCTTGTATTCGCCAGCGGCGACGAGGCCCTGAGCCTCGGCTTCGGCGGCGCAAGCGTCCAGATGACCGCTCCAGTCTTCGGCCTGAGCGGGGGCGGCGACAGCGGCGGCGGCGAGGGCCAGTCCGGCTAAGATATTGTTACGCATAGGGTCTCTCCATTTTCAGTGCGCCCGGCGTAGCGCTATTTTTTATTTACCGATTGAAAACAATATGGACCTTACTATATAAAAATGAAGTGTCAAATATATTTTATACCTAGCACACGATTTTGTTACTGGTACGACAAATTAATGGCGCTCGTAGTAGTATAAGAAAAACAGCCCGATAGGGCCGGGAGGACGCCGAATGGCGCGGACATATAATCAGGACTGCATTCTGGCCCATGCGCTGGACCTTCTGGGTGAGCGCTGGACCCTTTTGATCATCCGGGATTTGTTCCTGGGGGCCCAGCGCTTTGGCGATCTGCAGGCGGCGTTGCCCGGCATCGGCGCCAATCTTTTGTCGAAGCGGCTGAAAGAGCTTGAAGAGGCCGGGTTGATTGAAGCGGTCTCAACAGGCGATGCGCGCGGGCGCTACCGGCTCACGGATACAGGCGAAGCGCTCCGGCCATCCATCCGCACCATGATGAAATGGTCGATCATGTATTTCTTTGAAAGGCCGGAATCCTCTCCGGCGCGGGAATGTATTTATACGGATAATCTGCAACCGGACTCTGTGGCGCTGGCGATCGAGATATTCGCCGCTTATTGCCCCGAACCGGACAACAATTACGTCGCGCATATCCTGATCGATGATTTTCCTTACACCGTTTACAATATGAACGGGCAGATGACGGTCCGCCGGGGCGGCGACGGGCCTGCCGTGGCGACGATCATTTCCGATGTCGCCACGATTATGCAGTCGTTCCGTATGGAGCTGACGCAAGAAGAGGCCAGGGCCAGGATGAAGATGAGCGGCGATCAAAAAGCACTCGCCCATCTTTTGCGCTGCATCGTGCACAAGGAAGCGCATGATGCTCAAAGCAATGTAACGCCGCTCGCGGCTTCGTTTTAAACCGCGACGTCGAACGCGGCTTCAGTTTGGGCTTTCACGTCATCAATCGTGACGCCGGGCGCAAGCTCTGTCAGTTTCATGCCCTTGCCGCGCTCAATTTCGAAGACGCCGAGATTTGTGATCACCATATCGACGACTTGCTGGCCCGTCAGCGGCAGGGAACATTCATGCAGGAGCTTCGGATCGCCTGACTTTGAGGCGTGATCCATGACGACAACGACGCGTTTGACGCCTGCCACAAGATCCATGGCGCCGCCCATACCCTTCACCATCTTGCCGGGAATCATCCAGTTGGCGAGGTCGCCGTTTTCGGAAACCTCCATGGCGCCGAGAATGGACAAGTCGATATGCCCGCCGCGGATCATCGCGAACGAATCTGCTGATGAAAAATAAGAAGTGCGGCGCAGTTCGGTGATCGTCTGCTTGCCGGCATTGATAAGGTCGGGATCGACTTCATCGTCATAAGGAAAAGGCCCCATGCCGAGCATGCCGTTTTCCGACTGCAAAGTGACGTCGACGCCGTCCGGAATGTAGTTCGCCACAAGCGTCGGAATGCCGATGCCGAGATTGACGTAAAACCCGTCTTCCAGTTCTTTGGCCGCGCGTTCGGCCATCTGGTTTCTATCCCAGCCTTTAACCTCTTGGGCCATTATGCAGTCTCCCGTTGACGGACGGTGCGTTGTTCAACGCGTTTTTCATGATCGCCCTTGATAAGGCGCTGCACGTAAACGCCCGGCGTATGAATGCAATCGGGATCGAGGCTGCCGAGCGGAACGATCTCTTCAACTTCGGCGACAGTGAATTTGCCGGCTGTCGCCATCATCGGATTGAAGTTGCGCGCGGTCTTGCGGAAGACGAGATTGCCTTGCTCATCAGCTTTCCATGCCTTGACGATGGAAAGATCGGCAACGAGCCCGGTCTCCATGATGTAGGTCTCGCCATCGAACTCTTTATGCTCTTTGCCTTCAGCGATCAGCGTGCCGACGCCGGTTTTGGTGTAAAAGCCGGGAATGCCGGCGCCGCCGGCGCGGCAGCGTTCTGCGAGCGTTCCTTGCGGGTTAAACTCAAGCTCAAGTTCGCCTGAAAGATATTGCCGCTCGAACTCTTTATTCTCGCCGACATAGGAAGAAATCATCTTCTTGATCTGGCGCGTCTGCAGTAAAAGACCGAGACCGAAATCGTCGACGCCGGCGTTATTCGAGATCACAGTAATGTCTTTGACTCCGGAATCGCGCAGGGCGGCAATCAGATTTTCAGGAATACCGCAAAGGCCAAAACCGCCTGACATGACGGTCATGCCGTCAAAGGTCAGCCCGTCCAGTGCGGCCCGGGCGTCGGGATAGATTTTTTTCATTCGCAACAAGCTCCAAAAAGCGATTTTGCACTAGCGTAAAAGCCCTGTTAAGTCCACAAAAAGCGCAATGACAACCGCGACAAACACGACACCGAAAGATGTGGGCGCGCTGGCCCGCGATCCTGCCTGGTTTCCTCACGCGCTGGACGCCAACCGGCGCCTTCTTGCGCTCGCTCGGATTGATCGTTCGGGGCTTTCAAACGAACCGTTTCTTGATCAGCGCATGCAAAAGTCGGTGACGGGCTCCATGACAGCGCCATTCGATGCGCTGGCTTCGGCGGCGCCCGCAAATCCGCCGCCATCTTTTATATTTCATACAGCCTTTTGCTGTTCCACGTTGATGGCCAAGGCGCTTGACTCAAACGGCGCCGTTCTAGGGCTGAAAGAGCCCAATGTTCTTATGGATGCGGCGAATGTCTTGCGCATGGCGAACGGCGCGGGCGTTGAAAATGCGCGCAAGACGGTTTCGGCGACTGTCAATCTGCTGGCGAGACCGCATCAGGCAGGTGAGCGCATTCTGATCAAGCCAACCAACACTGCGAACAATATCGCGCCGCTTATTGTTGCTTCCGGCGCGCCTGTGATCTTTCTTTATGGCGATTTGCGCGGCTTTCTGTTGTCGGTTTTGAAAAAGGGCGAAGCCTGCAAGGCGTTCACGCGCAAGCAATACACGATATTCGCCCTCGACAAGGAAGGCGTCGCTTCCATACCGGAGCGTCAGGCTTTGGGTTTCACCGACCTGCAGATCGCCGCGCTTGTGTGGCGCCATCAGATGGAACTCTTCACACGCATTCTTTCTTCCGGCGCCGCTAATGTCCGTTCGCTGTATTTCCGGGACCTTTTGAAGAATCCGCAAGCCGTGTTGAAAGCTGCGGCGGCGCATCTAAAACTTGATCTCACGGACACCATGCTGACCGGCAATGTAGCGGCGGTGTTTTCGAAGAACTCGAAATTTGAGGATCAGGAATATACGCCTGAAGAGCGTTCCCGCGATGAAAGCTCGCTCGAGTCCCGCCACCGGACTGAGCTCGATATGATTGAAGGGTGGGCCCGTCAGGTAAAGCTCGCCGCCGATGTCGGCGACCGTTTGCCTAATCCCTTGCTTGGCTGACAGGGCCCATGCCCGGCTAATCTGCGTCCCGGCGCTGACAGCGTTGAACCAGGCCGGTATGGTCGCCTTCCTGGTCAAATAGGTAAATTCATGTCCTTGCGAAACAGCCTTTTAATTGCAGTCGTCGCCATCGCTGCGGTGTTTATTGTTTATTTCGGCGTCAAGGCCGACCGGATGGCGCGCATCGGCGCCGGCTATAAGGCGAAAGTCGCCTGCTCGGAAATATTTGTCGCCGGGCGCGACAGGGACGCTGTCATTCCCCTTGAATTCAAGGGTATGCCCGAAGCCATGAAGCAGATCGCCGTCGTTGTGGATGACAAGGCAAAAACCGTTCGCGCCAAAGGGCCGCTCGGTTTCGGCGGAGCGCGTGCGATCTTTCGTGAGGGCTATGGCTGCACGCTGGCGAATGCCGGGCGCATGGCGCTCTTGCCTGCGCCGCCTTCAGGCTTCGCCGCCGAGCCCTGGGCGGAGGCGCCGCCGGTTTCCGGCAAAGCGCTGATGCGCGTTGATTACGGCGCGGTTGATTTTGCGCTCACGCGCGCTTTTGAAAACAATACGCCCAATCATCGCTCGGTGGTTGTTGCGGTGGATGGCAAGATCATCGATGAGCGCTATGCGG
>JAUIEG010000179.1 GCA_030428745.1 Alphaproteobacteria bacterium | reverse complement strand
ACGGGTCATGCATCCCGGCCCCATGAATCGCGGCGTCGAAATTTGCGGCGCTCTTGCCGACGACGAGGAACGCTCACTCATTCTCCGTCAGGTCTTCTACGGCGTCGCCATGCGCATGGCATGCCTTGATGCGTTGCTGACGAGGGGGGAATAGCCTCTAGTCCCACCAGAACCACCAGGTCTTGGCGCCAAGAAGACTGGCCGCAAGCGCATCGAAGCTTCCAAAGCCCTGATCAATGATATCATTGCAATAAAGGTATTGCTGAAGCGCAAGCTCCTCAGCTTCTTTTACTGTCGCTGCGGGTTTTTTAACAAGAACTTCCACCGTGTCGAAAGCAGCAGTAGCGACAACAGTCCCGTATTTTTCAGACCAATATTTATGTACCGCACAATGCACCGGCGCGGACGGGCATTCATTCCAGTTCCCATAACGTAAATGAGCAAAGATTTTCCAGCTTTCACTGATGGGGACCGGAACAATCCCGACAAAAAGGTTTTTGATAGGTGCTTGAGACAACAGATCCAGATTGCCGATCAGACCATTCTGCGGCTCCCCTACTCCTTCAACCTTGTCATTTGGGGGGAACTCGAAACCATCTTCTTCGGCATATGATCTGTATTCCGCCTCACGGGAGCTGAACCACCCGTCAAGATCGAAACTCAAAGCAGCCTCAATGTGGCCTTCTAAAGGTATTGCCTCGTCCTCCGCATTGATCTCATACATCTCAATCAAGCGCGAAAGCGAGAAAGCATCGCCAGCGATAAAGGGAACAGATTGCGGATCGCCCGCCTTTAACTCTTCAATAAGTCTGAGAGCTTTTTTTCCCGGCGTTATATAATGATCGAATGGAATCGCCGTCATCATATCACCGGCATGGCGATCTTGCTTATTCGCCAGATTCTGTACCGTACCCCGAGGGTAAAATTTCGGCTTTCCAAACATTTGTCTCTCCCAGGTCGCCCACTACTGGCCGTAAGCTATCAGATCAAACAATGATTGGATCAATTAGGGAATAGATTGCCGGCGCAAGCCCGACTATAAACACTAATTATGACCCTCCTTCTGCCTCTCGTTCTCGGCTATCTCCTCGGTTCAATCCCCTTCGGCCTTGTCATCACCAAGGCTGCGGGGCTTGGCGACATCCGCTCGGTGGGCTCCGGCAATATCGGCGCGACCAATGTCTTGCGCACTGGCCGCAAGGA
Organism: Alphaproteobacteria bacterium; assembly: GCA_030428745.1. GTDB lineage: Bacteria > Pseudomonadota > Alphaproteobacteria > Caulobacterales > Parvularculaceae > Hyphococcus. Next base: position 4,768 of record JAUIEG010000179.1, on the reverse strand, counting down.
CCTTGCGCTCGCAACGTTGCTGCTCGACGGCGGAAAAGGCGCAATTGCGGTTGCGATTGCGTATCTCATGGGCTGGCGTCCGGAAGTCGCGGGCGCGGCGGCGTTTTTGGGCCACTGCTTTCCGGTATGGCTCGGCTTCAAGGGCGGCAAGGGCGTCGCCACTTTCATGGGCACCTTATTCGCCCTCCATTTTCCCGCAGGAATATTCGCCGGCGCCACCTGGCTCGGCGTCGCTTATCTTTTGAAATATTCTTCGCTCTCCGCGCTCGTCGCTGCGGCGGCGACGCCGGTTGTGCTCTACACGATGGGCAAACCGTTCTACGCAATCGCCGCGCTCTTCATGACCATGATCGTTTTCGTCCGTCACAAATCGAATATTGTGAGGCTGCTCTCTGGCGAAGAGCCAAAGATCGGCGCGAAGAAAGAAGCGGAAACCGCTGGTGCGTGAGGACCGGGATCGCCTCGACTGGCTGCAGCTCATTCGCACCCAGAATATTGGCCCGGTTACTTTTCATCGCCTCATCGCAAAATACGGAACAGCAGCGAAAGCGCTGACCGCCCTGCCTGATCTGTCGCGCAAGGCCGGATGCGCACGGCCCCTGAAAGCTGCAGACCGCGACGCTTGCGAACGCGAATTAAAAGAAGCCGAAAAACACGGCGCGCGCCTGATCGCCGCTTGCGAAGACGATTACCCGACGGTCTTGAAAGCCATCCCCGATCATCCGCCGCTTCTTTATGTCCGCGGCCATGCAAGCCTTTTTGAAAAACCTGCTGTCGCCATTATCGGCGCGCGCAACGCGTCTGGCGTCGGCCGCAAGATTGCACGCAGCCTCGCCACCGATCTGGGCGAAGCGGGCTATGTGATTGCCTCGGGTCTTGCGCGCGGCATTGACGGCGCGGCCCATGACGCAGCCCTTCAACACGGCACCATCGCCGTCGTCGCTGGCGGCGTGGACGTCATCTATCCGCCGGAACATGACGAACTGACCGAGCGCATCGCCCGCGAAGGCGCGGTTATTTCCGAATGCCCCATGGGGGCGCAGCCGACGGCGCGGGACTTCCCCAAACGCAACCGGCTTATCTCCGGCTTGTCGCGGGGCGTTGTCGTCGTTGAAGCCGCCGCAAAGTCCGGCACCCTCCTCACCGCCAATTTCGCCCTCGATCAGGGACGCGAGGTTTTCGCCGTGCCCGGCTCGCCCCTCGACCCGCGCTGTCAGGGCGCCAACCGCCTCATTCGCGACGGCGCAACGCTGGTTGAAAACGCGCAGGACATTATCGACGTCCTGTCCCAGCAAGGCGGCGTCGCCTCCTCGGGCCGTGATCTCTTCGACTGGGCTGGGGGAATGGGTGAGCGCGAGCCTGAGCAGGCGGTAATGGTCTCGCTCAAGCGTCAAATTCTGGAGCTGCTCAGCTTCACGCCGCTGCACCGCGATGAAATCCTGCGGGAGGCCGACGCCCCGCCCGGCCTGGTCGCCGATATCCTCCTCGATCTTGTCCTTGCGGGCGAAGCCCAAGAGCATGACGGCGGGCGCTTTTCCTTGAATGCAGGTTAGATTTTTCCCCCATCCCGCTGATTTTTCGGGAATTTATCTCTTTTCCACAGGCTCGGGCTTAACTAATGTTCAGCAACGCCGATACAATCTCCGGTGGAAATTCGCCGAAAAAGCCTTATCACCCTCTTCCCGGCCCGAAACCTCATCATAGTTGACAGGGGCCATGGGCCCGCCCCATAGGGCGCGCCACGCCAATTTACCCGCTGTTCGTCTGGGGGACGCCTCACCGCATGCAAGTCGTCATTGTTGAATCGCCCTCAAAAGCCAAAACCATCAATAAATATCTGGGCTCCGGCTTCACGGTGCTCGCCTCTTACGGGCATATCCGCGATCTGCCCTCGAAAGACGGGTCGGTAAAGCCCGACGAAGATTTCGAGATGGTTTGGGAGCTCGACTCCAAATCGAAAACCCGCGTGAACGATATCGCCAGCGCCCTTAAAGGCGCTGACCGGCTCGTGCTCGCCACTGACCCCGATCGCGAGGGCGAGGCGATTTCCTGGCACCTGCTGGAAACGCTGGCCGCGAAGAAGGCGCTCAAAGGCGTTCGCATCGACCGGGTGGCGTTCAACGCGATTACGAAAAAAGCCGTGCAGGACGCCATGGCGCATCCGCGCGAAATCGATGCGGATCTCGTCGACGCGTATCTCGCCCGGCGCGCCCTTGATTATCTGGTGGGCTTTACGCTCTCGCCGGTGTTGTGGCGCAAGCTCCCCGGGTCACGCTCGGCGGGCCGCGTGCAATCTGTGGCGCTGCGCATCATCTGCGACCGCGAACTCGAAATCGAAACCTTCATTCCGCAGGAATACTGGACCGTCAAAGCGCAAGCCGTGTCAGGCGATACGGCGCCGTTCGAAGCGCGGCTTACGCTTCACGAAGGCCAGAAGGTTCAAAAATTCACCCTCGGCGATGAAGCCGCCGCCATGGGCGCCAAACGCGCCGTTGAAAGCGCGAGCTTCACCGTTGAGTCTGTCGAAGCAAAGCCCGGCAAGCGCAATCCGCCGCCGCCCTTCACCACCTCGACCCTGCAACAGGAAGCCGCGCGCAAGCTTGGTTTTAACGCCCAGCGCACCATGCGGACGGCGCAAAGCCTATATGAGGGTATCGACATCGGCGGCGAGACGACCGGCCTCATCACCTATATGCGGACAGACGGCCTCGATATGGCGCCCGAAGCCATCAGCGACGCCCGCAAATCCGTGGGCTCGCAATTCGGCGAGAAATACGTGCCGGACAGCCCGCGTGTTTATAAATCAAAGGCGAAAAACGCGCAGGAAGCCCACGAATGTATTCGCCCAACGGCTTTCTCCCGGGCGCCGGACAAGGTGCGGGGCTTGAGCGAAGACGAGTTCAAGCTCTATTCGCTGATCTGGAAACGCGCCATCGCCAGCCAGATGGAATCGGCGCGGCTTGAAAACACAACCATCGATCTTCTGTCGGATGACAAGAAAACCGGCCTTCGCGCCACCGGCTCAGTCATCTTATTTGACGGCTTTCTCGCGCTTTATGAAGAAGGCCAGGACGATCCCGAATCCGAAGAGGGCGGCGGCGTTCTGCCGAAGCTTTCTCAGGGCGCTAAAGCGAATGTCTCCGATGTCGCGGCTGACCAGCACTTCACCCAGCCGCCGCCGCGCTTTTCCGAAGCGAGCCTGGTGAAGCGGCTTGAAGAGCTCGGCATCGGCCGGCCTTCAACCTATGCGTCCATTCTCTCCACGTTGCGCGACCGCGGCTATGTGACGATGGAGAAGAACCGCTTCATTCCGGACTCCAAAGGCCGGATCGTGACGGCGTTTCTTGAAAACTATTTCAAGAAATATGTCGCCTATGATTTCACCGCTGATCTCGAAGAAACCCTCGACGAAATCTCCGCCGGTGAAGCGGACTGGAAGGTCTTTCTCAGGAATTTCTGGTCGGAATTTCACGCTACAGTCGAGGACATCGGCGAGCTCAGAATCTCCGAAGTGCTTGATGCGTTGAACGAGTCGCTCGGCCCGCTGATCTTTCCCAAAAAAGAAGACGGCTCCGACCCGCGCGCTTGCGCGACCTGCGCCGAAGAAGGCCGCCCCGATGGCCGGCTTTCGCTCAAAACCGGTAAATTCGGCGCCTTTATCGGCTGCTCGAACTATCCCGATTGCAAATACACGCGCCAGCTTTCCGCGCTGGGCGAAGGCGAGGACGGAACCGAATCCGGCGACAAGCTACTCGGCAAAGATCCTGAAACCGGCATGGATGTCTGGCTCAAGGTCGGACGCTTTGGCCCCTATTTCCAGCTCGGCGAACAGGAAAAAGGATCGAAGGAAAAACCGAAGCGCTCCAGCCTGCCGAAAACATGGTCAGTAAACGACGCTGATCTTGAGAAGGCGCTGATGATGCTGTCCCTGCCTCGCGAGGTCGGTCCGCATCCGGAAGACGGCGAAATGATCGAAGCCGGGCTGGGCCGTTACGGGCCCTTCGTGAAGCACGGCAAGACTTACGCAAACCTGCAAAGCATCGACGAAGTTTTCGAAGTAGGCCTCAATCGCGCGGTAACGCTGATCGCGGAGAAAATCGCGAACCCGCGCGCCGGACGCGGCCAGGCGGCGAAACCCTTGAGGGAACTCGGCGCCCATCCTGAAACCGGCGATCCCGTCAATGTCATGAACGGGCGCTACGGGCCTTATGTGAAACACCAGAAGACGAACGCCACCCTGCCCAACGGAACCGAACCGGAAAAAGTGACGCTGGAACAGGCGCTGGAGCTGATCGCGGCGAAAGAGAAAAGACCGGCGAAGAAAAAAGCGACAAAGAAGAAGGCCGCCAAGAAGAAAGCGACCAAGAAAGCAGCGACAAAAAAAGCGGCCAAAAAGACAACAAAAAAGACCGCCGCCAAAAAAGCGCCTGCGAAAAAAACCGCCGCCAAGAAAAAGACCACGAAGAAAAAAGCGACGGAATAACAACACTGTCTGCTTAAGCACAGCCTCTCACTATCGCCGGATACAAAATGCAGGCGCTGCGTTAACTTTTGGCTATGGCGCACTCACTATGGTCGCTCTTGTTGTAGGGTGACGCCTGTGTTTGTACGGTTTTTTATTCTCTCGTTTCTCCTCGCCGGACTTGGCGCATGCGCTTCGGCGCCGTCTGCGCCATCCAGCGGCCGGGCGTTTTCCTCCCTCGCCCTGTGTTCCGGCGTCTCCATTTCAAATGCGCCCGCAACTGACGGCGCAAGGCGTATCGTCAAC
>JAUIEG010000178.1 GCA_030428745.1 Alphaproteobacteria bacterium | reverse complement strand
CGGTTTTTTATTCTTTCGGTTCTGCTCACCGGGCTTGGCGCATGCGCTTCGGCGCCGTCTGCGCCATCCAGCGGCCGGGCGTTTTCCTCCCTCGCCCTGTGTTCCGGCGTCTCCATTTCAAATGCGCCCGCAACTGACGGCGCAAGGCGTATCGTCAACTATCACCCGCAGGCGACGGTGAAGGGCGAAAGGCTCTGGCGCGCGCCCGTGGAGGCGTGCGTTTCATCCGGTTACGGGCCGCGCCGCGGCGGCGCCGGCTCCTTTCATCATGGCGTCGATCTCTATACAGGGCGGCCGGCGCCGGTTTTCGCCGGCGGCGACGGCGTCGTCGCAGCGGTCGAAAGCTTGCGCGGCTATGGCAAAACAGTGCTGATCCGCCATGGGCGCGGTGTCGAAACACGCTATGCGCATCTGTCCGCCTATGCCCCGGGGCTAAAACGCGGCAAACGCATCTCCATGGGCGATTACATTGGCCGGACCGGCGACACCGGCAATGCGACGGCGGTTCATCTCCACTATGAAATCCTGGTGGACGGTCGCCGTCATAACCCTCTGACGGTAGGCCAGCGTTAGCGTTCGCGCTTTGGGGCGAAGCGTGCTACCCAATGTCTCGACCTTTAAGATGAAAGCAGACATTTGGCCAAGCGCGCAAAATCCAAATCCGGACCGAAAAAGACCGGCCTTCCTTCCAAAAAAGACATTATCGCCTATCTGAAAGACGCCGACAGCGAAGTTGCGCGCCGCGACCTCGCGCGCGCCTTTGGCGTCAAAGGTGAAGCGCGGGCGGAATTGCGCAGGCTTTTGAAGGAGCTCGACGAAGAAGGCGCCATTAACATGAAGGGCGGCAAACGCATCGAACGCGCCGACGCCCTGCCCCCTGTGGCGCCGATCGACGTCATGTCAGTGGACGATGACGGCGACCTTCTGTGCATGCCGGCGACCTGGCGCGGCGAGACCGAACCGCCCCTGATCCGCCTATCCGCGCGGCGCGCCGCCAAGATCAAACCGTCGCCCGGCGTTGGCGACAGATTACTGGCGCGGCTCTTTCCGGCGGGCGATGACGGCTATGACGCCGATGTCATCAAGGCCATTGGCAAGGGCGCGCACCGGTTCCTCGCCGTTTTTCACAAAAAACGCCGCGGCGGCATCGCCGAACCAGTGGAGCGCCGGGCGCGTGACAACTTCACCATCGACGATGGCGACGAAGGGAGCGCCAAGGACGGCGATCTCGTCTGGATCGAAACCAAAAACGCCCGCGGTTATGGTCCGAAGAAAGGGCGCGTACGCTCTATCGCCGGGCATATTGACGACAAGCACGCTTTTTCCACTATCGCACTGGCCAATCACGGCATCCCGACGGACTTTCCCGCCGCAGTTCTCGCTGAGGCCGAAAAGGCGAAACTGCCGCCTCTGGGCGAGCGCACCGATCTGCGCGACACGCCGCTCATCACCATCGACCCGGCGGACGCAAAGGATCACGACGACGCCGTCTTCGCCCAAGCCGATGACGATCCGGAAAATCCGGGCGGCTTCCGCGTCATCGTCGCCATCGCCGATGTCAGCTGGTTCGTGAAACCGGACTCCGAACTCGACAAGGAAGCCCTGAAACGCGGCAACTCAACTTATCTGCCGGACCGTGTCGTCCCCATGCTGCCGGAGCGTTTGTCGAACGACCTCTGTTCGCTCCGCGCTGATGAAGACCGGCCCTGCCTCGCCGTTGAGATGACCATCACCTCGGGCGGCGTAAAGAAGCGTCATCGTTTCATGCGCGCCCTCATGCGCTCTCATGCGAAACTCGCTTATGAAGAAGCTCAGGAGATCAGCGACGGGGGCGCGGCGTCCGCGCAAATCAAGAGCGTTGTCAAAACACTCTATGACGCCTTTCATGCACGCATGAAGGAGCGCGCCAAACGCGCGCCGTTAGATCTGGACCTGCCCGAACGCAAAATCATTCTCGATGACAATGGCGACGTTGCAAAAGTCATCAAGCGCGAGCGCTTCGACGCCCATCGCGTGATCGAAGAGTTCATGATCCTGGCGAATGTCGCGGCGGCGGAGGCGCTGGAGCGCGCAAAAACGCCGCTGATCTACCGCGTCCATGACGTGCCCGATCCGGAAAAGCTGGATTCAGTGCGCGATTATCTCGACACCCTCGATTACTCGCTATCAAAGGGCGCCATCCGGCCCGCGAATTTCAATCAGCTTTTGAAAATTGCAGGCGAGCGGGACCAGAAGGAAATGGTCTCCGAAGTGGTCCTGCGATCTCAGCGCCAGGCGATTTACGACACCGAGAATGTGGGCCATTTCGGTCTTAATCTCGGCCGCTATGCGCATTTCACATCGCCCATCCGGCGCTATGCAGATCTCACCGTCCATCGCGCGCTCGTCAAGGCGTTCAAACTCGGCGCCAACGGCCAGACGGAAGCGGAAGCAAAAGAGCTCCCCAAGATTGCCGAAACCATATCCGACCTTGAGCGTCGCTCTATTGCTGCGGAGCGCGAGTCCAATGACCGCTATCTCGCCGGATATCTCGAGGATAAAGTCGGCGCGGAGTTCGACGCGCGCATTCGCGGCGTCACCAAATTCGGGCTCTTCGTTATGCTCGACGAGAGCGGCGCTGACGGCTTCATCCCCATGCGCTCCATCGGCTCCGAGCGGTTCACCTTTGAAGAAAAAGAGCACTGCGTCAGCGGTGATTCAACAGGCGGTATTTTCCGCCTTGGCCAGCCGGTCAAGGTCAAGCTTGCCGAGGCGGCGCCTTTAACGGGCGGACTTCGCTTTGAAATGCTGTCCGATCCCCTGCCCGGATCGGGCAAGCGCAAAGGCCGGTCGGGCGCGCCGTCAAAACCGGGCTATGGCAAAAAAGCCAAAGAGAAAAAACGGGCGAAGTCAAAAGGCAAGCGCGAGAAGCCGGCAAAGAAGAAACGCGCCAAGGCGAACGCCAAGCCGCGCCGGGGCTAGGCTTTTTATGCCTTGTGCTTGACGGGCTCTGACGTCTCGAGCCCCCAAATCTTCAGCGCAAAAGCGTAAAGATGCGCGCGCTCATCAAGGCGTTCAAACCGCGCGGCCGAGCCGCCATGCCCGGCGCCCATATTCATGCGCAAAACAAACGGGCCGCCGCTCGCCTCGTCGCGCAGACGCGCGACCCACTTCGCAGGCTCCCAATAAGTGACGCGGTAATCGGCGAGCCCGCCGGTCGCCATGATCGGCGGGTATTTGGCATGTTGAATTTTGTCATAGGGAGAATAGGCGGCGATCCAGTCATACTCTTCCTTGCTGGTGATCGGATTGCCCCACTCCTCCCATTCCGGCGGCGTCAATGGCAGGTCTGCGTCAGAGATCGTATTGATCACATCCACAAACGGCACCGCGGCGATAACCCCGCCATAAAGATCGGGCCGCAAATTCACCGACGCGCCCACGAGCAACCCGCCAGCGCTGCCGCCATAGCTGACAATCCGCCCCGCCGACGTGTAGCCGTCTTTGACAAGCGCCTCCGCCGCAGCGTTGAAATCCGTGAACGTATTCATTTTCTTGTCGAGCTTGCCGTCGAGATACCATTGGCGCCCTTTGTCAGCGCCGCCACGCACATGGGCGATGGCGTAAACGGCGCCGCGATCGACAAGCGGCAGGATGTTGGTCGAGAACGACGCTGACGTCGCGTAGCCATAGGAGCCATAGCCGTAAATCAGCGCCGGGGCCGAACCGTCCTTTGGCGTTGTTTTCAGACGCAGTATTGTCACTGGCACTTTGGCGCCGCCTGCGCCCTCCGCTTCAATCCGCTCCACGGCATAAAGCGATGCATCATGACCGCTCGGCACTTCCTGTGTTTTCAAAAGCGTGCGTGCGCGCGACGCCATATCATAGTCGAAGGTCTGTTCCGGCGTTGAGGGCGATTCATAGGTAAAGCGGATCAAGCTGGTGTCATATTCATACCCCTCATCCATGCCGAGGGCATAGGCGGCCTCATCAAAGGAGACTTCATGGGCGTCGCCGTCATAAGTGGAAATGACAATCCGCGGCAGGGCGTTCTCCCGCTCCACTCTGACGATATAATCCTTGAACGTGGTGAAAGTGACGATTTCACTCCCCGGCTTATGGGGAAGCCAGTCCTTCCAGTTTTCCTTTCCGGGGGCGGATATCGGCGCGGTGACAATCTTATAGTCGACAGCGTCGCCGGCATTGGTCTTGATGAAGAAATGATCGCCGTGATGCTCCGGCGCATATTCCACATTCGCTTCGCGCGCGGCGATCAGCGTGGGCGCTGATTGAGGCGCATCAGCGGGAATAAACCGGACCTCGCTGGTGACGTGATTGCCGGCATAAATGAAAATATAGGCGCCGCTCTGGCTTTTAGAAATGTCGAGAAAGAAGGCGTCATCGGCCTCTTCATAGACAGTTTTATCGTTCGCCGGATCGTCGCCCAACCTGTGCAGCTTCACCCATTTTGAACGCTGATTGTCGTCGCGCTCCACATAGAAGAAGCTCTTCGAATCTGCGGACCACACGGCGCCAGACCCGTCAGCGCTTTCGATAAGGTCGGGCAAGTTCTCACCCGTTTCCATATTGCGGATGCAGATTGAATAATATTCAGACCCCAGCCGGTCAGTGGCGATCGCCGCAAGTTTGTGATCCGGACTGTGAGCCACGTCGCCAATTGAGAAAAATTCTGACTCTCCGCGTTCGGCGTCACCGTCATAGATGACCTGTTCGTTCCCGCCCGCCACAGGCGCGCGCATGAACACGGGATACTCCCCGCCCTCCCGAAATTTCGTCCAGTATTTCCAGTCGCCGTCTTTGGCCGGAACCGAACTGTCATCTTCCTTGATGCGTCCGCGCATCTCGTCAAAGAGTCTCTTGCGCAGGGACTCAAGGTCATCAGTGACAGCGGCGTAATAGGCGTTCTCCGCCTCCAGCATCTCACGGATATCAGTTGTCAGCTTTGAGGGATCGCGCAACACATCTTGCCAGGCGTCGTCGCGCAGCCAGGCGTAATTGTCGACGCGTGTCACACCATGTTGCGTGGTTTCGACAGGACGCTTTTCAATAACGGGCGCAGCGATGTTGCGCGCTTCGGCAAAGGGGTCGCTCTGGGACATGGGGGGCTCTTTTTTACTCACATCGTTTCAACGAGGATCGTTAATCAAGTCAGACTTAGTATGCTTGCGGGGGCTGAGGCAATCTATTCAGGCCATTGTTTTTCATGCATTTTCTTTATCGTCTTGATGTAACGAAAGAGGATGCGCCCATAACAATCCGGTGAGACCCGGCCATCCTGTCTGGCCTATCCATCCATGCGCCCGCATATGGGTCGCAGGAAGAAGGAGACCGCCCATGAAAAAGTTCTTTTCGGCCCTCGCCGCCTGCGCCTTTGTCGGCGCCGCCGCCTGCGCTGAGGACGCATCGGACAAGACCCAGCCCATCGATGCAACCGCCAGCGCGGTCTTCGCCGGCGGCTGTTTCTGGTGCATGGAATCGGACTTTGAAAAACTCGACGGCGTGGGCGACGTTGTTTCCGGCTATGCGGGCGGCCTGAAACAAAACCCCACTTACAAAGACCATGAAGGCCACCGTGAAGTTGTGCGCGTGCCCTATGATCCGTCCGTCGTCACCTATCGCGAGCTTGTCGATTATTTCTTCCGTCATGTGGACCCGCTTGATGACGGCGGGCAGTTTTGTGATCGCGGCCACGCCTATACAACAGCAGTCTTCTACGCCAATGCGGAAGAATATGACGCCGCTCTCGCCTCTAAAGAACAAGCGTCAGTGGAACTCGGCCAGGAAGTGGTGACGCCCCTTGTTGAGTTCACTGAGTTCTGGGATGCGGAAGATTATCATCAGAACTATTACAAGAAAAATCCTGTGCGCTATCGCTTTTACCGCTCCAGCTGCGGGCGCGACCGCCGCGTTAAAAAAGTCTGGGGCGACCACTAACCCAAACAAAAACGCCGCTGCAAAGCAGCGGCGTTTTCAAGTGTGACGTAAAGCAGGTTTCTACTCTATCGTTTGCTTCTCGCTGTCGGCGCCAGGGATCGGGAAGCCGCGATCACGCATCAAGGCTCCGATATTGGCGTC
>JAUIEG010000177.1 GCA_030428745.1 Alphaproteobacteria bacterium | reverse complement strand
CGCAAATTCGATGACGGCGCCGGTGGCGCGACGGCGTTTGGTTTTTGCCAGGCTGAAGACGCGGAAGGAGAACGCGCTTTCTGCAACACCGACAATGAAGATCTCCTCGACGCGATCGAGGCGAGCTCCGATTATGGCTATGTCACCTTTAGCTGGAATAAAAAAACCGGTCAGTGCACACGTATCGGCTTTTCAAACCAGTCTTTCTATCTGCCGCCAAAAGTCGGCAGCAATCTCTAGACAGCCAGCACTTTCAGTTGCGTTAGTTGCGTAAGCGGCGCGCCGGACGGATCAGCCCCCCGTCCGGCGCGTCGTCCTATTGCGCTGTGAACACTTCGCCAGCCCGAAAAACCATGATATACACTCCGCAGACTGAGGGGCGAAAAACGTGTTTCCAGAAAATACCTATCGTGCGGGGCTGACCGTTACGGTCAGCGCAACACTCAATCAAGCGGCGCAACAATAATGCTCCTCCGCCGCATCACCGAACACGTCAAAGCGCAGAACTGGACAGCGGTGGCGCTCGACTTCGTCATCGTCGTTGTCGGCGTTTTCATCGGCATACAACTCGGCAATTGGAACGAGGCGATGCAGCGAAGAGACCGGGAGCAGCAATACCTTGAGCGCCTGGACCTGGAAATGGACACGATCCGCGACAGGGCCACAGGTGGCGCGGAGGCATTCAAACAGTCGGTAAATGGTATCGATCTCCTTCTCCGCCTGCGGCGACAGTATAAAGCCGATCCGGCGACTCCTCTTCCCGATGATGAAGAAATAGCGAACGCAATTGCATCGATTACCACAGGGCGCGTTCCGGCGGATTCTCCCGCTGCTTTCAAGGAAATGGTGGCCAATGGTGCGCTTGAGACGCTGTCCAGCGCCGAGTTGCGGCAGGCGCTTTTCGCCTATGATGAGTTTGCGAATGTTGCACGCGCCGGGTGGATGACGCTTCGCGACGAAGGGCACGCGGCGGCAAACGCAATGAGCGGTTTGATTGATGTGGCCGCCGCAAATGAAGACGGTCTGGATCTTGATGGCGCCGGCGGGGTTGAGTTTGTTGAGCTTCGCCGAGAGGCGTTTTTTGAAGACCCTGACATCTCCGGTCACCTCTCCGTATTGATCGGGATCCAGACAAACCAACGCGCGCTTGCGTTGCGGCAGGTAGAACTTGCGGAAAACGTCGAGGCCATCATCGCAAAGGAGCGCGCCAAATGATCCTCCGCCGCTTCGTCACCGCCTTTCGCCGTCAGGATTGGTTCACCGTCTTTGTCGAAACCATGATCGTCGTGTTCGGTGTATTCATCGGCCTGCAGGTCAATAACTTGAACGAAGCGCGCCAGAATAATGATCTGGCTGAAAGCTACATAGATCGCCTGTATTCAGATATCGAACTGGAGCGCGCGATGTGGGGCAAGGCCATCGACTATTTCGGCACGGCGCGCGAATATGGCGCCGCCGCTATGGCCGGCTATTCAAAACCTGCCGAAGAACTCGACGAACAATGGCTGATCGCGCTTTATCAAGCGAGCCAGGTCTGGTTCGCCGCGCCGAACCGTTCGACTTTTGACGAGCTTCAATCGACCGGACGGATCGTCAATATCCGCGACGAAGATCTGCGGACAAGCATTTCAAACCATTATCAGCGCGTGACGCAAACCGGCATTACGCTTGTGCAGTCGAGCCAATATCGCCGCGTCGCACGCCTTCATATTCATGAAGACGTCCAGGCGGTCGTGCGCGCCCGGTGCGGCGATAAATGGGTGACGGACGAACGGAATTTTTATTACGTCGCCCTGCCCCAAACCTGCGACATCGACCTGCCCGAAGATTTCGCCCGCGCGGAGATCGGCCGAATGCTCGCAAACGAAGAGGTCCGCCGAGAATTGCGGTTTCATCTCAGCGTGCTCGACGCCCAGATCGGCGTCATGACCAACGCCACCGAAACGGCGACCGCGACGCTGACGAAACTCGATCTGGCGCGATGACCACGTTTCGCGCCTCACTGGGCGAAAAGATTTTCGTCACTGCCTTCACGGTGTTTATGGGCGGTCTCGCGCTGTTCATGCTGATCGCCGCTGTCGGCGGGTTCGTCGTGAACTTTTTTCTTGGCCTGTTCCTTCTTTTGGTTGCAGCCATCATCATCGCCCTCACCTTTCTTGTCGCTAAAGAAGCCTTTTCGCGCTGGCGGCTTTACGCCCGTCTTGAAGACGGCGTCTTGACCGCGCTGTTGCCGCGGCGGCGCGGCTTCATCGATCAGCCGCGAGACAGGGTGACGGTTTCGCTCGCCGATATTGAAACTATCCAGTCGCGTTACGAATCTTTCGCCAGCATCGGCGTCACCACGGGCCAGCAAGCCTATTCAATCGTCAAACGCGGCGGCGAGCGGATCTTCCTCGGCGCCGACCGGGAATATACGCCGCCGTTTTTTGGAAAGCTGGCCGGCGCCATTGCGGCGCGCGCCGGCGTCAGCATCGACGATCTCGGCATGGTCGACGGCGACGCCGGGTTTCTCCTCGTCGCCGGTCAATCGGTTCCGGACTGGTCGTCGCCATCGCTTTCAGCGCCGGAAATCGAGCTGCGCGGCCGCCGCCGCGCCCGCACAGCTGCGATATTGGGCGGCGTCGTCCTGCTTGTCGTTCTGGCGCAGGTGCTGTCCCGGCGCTGAGTCGTTTCCACCCGCGGCGTCTTGCGGATTTGTCATTAACGCCCCCTGAAACTTCCCCCTCACGCCCAAAGTTGCGCCCTTTTTCCGCCCGGTTTGGCTGACATGGAGGCCCGGCTCCCAAAGGCGTTTGCAAGCGGCCCGGATGGACCAGTATAAGACTTGCAAGAAGACTGGGGCGAATGGCGCGCGCGGCGCCGGTATGGTTGACGGCGAAACGGGTATGGCGAAACGGCAACATGACAAAAGCGGGCTTTCCGCCGTGGCCGCCGATTTATGGGCCGATCTGAAACGCGGCGCGGCTGCGTTTCACCGGGATTTCCTGAAGCTCTTCGGATTTTCCGCAAAGCCGCCTGTAAAAGAGCCTTTTCCCGAAAACGCGAAATATCCGAAAGCCCCCGGCGACGGCAAAGCCTGGTCGCGCCTGTGGGGCTCGCTCGCGCTCTCCGTCATCTCACTCGGCTTTCTCGGCGCGGCCTTCGCGCTTGGGCTTGCTTTCATCTATCTCGCGCCGCAGGTCACGGAAGATCAGGATCTGTGGAACGTTAACCGTCAGGCGGCGATCATCGTCCTCGACCGCAATGGCGAAGAGATCGCCGCGCGCGGCGCCCGCTATGGCGAACATGTGGACCCGGCGGAGCTGCCCGACCATCTCATCAAGGCGATCCTGTCAACCGAAGACCGCCGCTTTTACGATCATGGCGGCGTCGATTTACGCGGCACCTTGCGCGCAGCCGTCGCGAATATGAAAGCCGGGACCGTTGTCGAAGGCGGCTCGACCATTACCCAGCAGCTTGCGAAAAATCTCTTCCTGTCCCCGCGCCAGACCTATGAACGAAAAGCGCGCGAGGCGCTGCTCGCGCTCTGGATCGAAGGCCATTACACCAAGGATGAAATCCTTTCCCTTTATCTCAATCGCATCTATCTCGGCGCCGGCGCCTATGGCGTCGAAAGCGCCGCGCAAACCTATTTCGGTAAATCTTCGCGCGATGTAACCCTTGCCGAGGCGGCCATGCTCGCCGGCCTTCCAAAAGCGCCGTCGACCTATGCGCCAACGCAGAACCCGGAGGGCGCCCAGCGCCGCGCCGGCGATGTGCTCGACAATCTTCTTGAAATCGGCGCGGTCGACCCGTTTGCGGCGCGCGAAGCGCGGCTCAATCCGCCGGTGATCAGCAAACAGAATGTCGATTCCGGGCTTGGCTATTTCTTCGACTATGTTGCGGCGAAAGCAAAGGCGATGGCGCCCAACGCAACGGGCGACGTGATTGTCCGCACCACGATCGATCAAAAATTACAGCGCGACGCCGAAGCGGCCGTCAACGCCGCCATGACTGTCGAAGCGCGGTTGAAAGGCGCCGATCAGGCTGCGCTTGTCGCCTACGATCAATCGGGCGCCCTTCGCGCCATGGTGGGCGGGCGCGACTACAAGGAAAGCCAGTTCAACCGTGCAGTGCAGGCCAAGCGCCAGCCGGGCTCGGCCTTCAAACCCTTCGTTTATGTGGCGGCGATGGAATCAGGCCTGACGCCGGAATCGCGTTTCGTCGACCAGCCCATCGACATCGCCGGCTGGAAGCCGACCAATTACACGCCGGGCTTCGCCGGCCCCGTGCGCCTCACCGAAGCGGTCGCGAAATCGATCAATACGGTGGCGGTGCAGGTGACGGAGCGCATCGGGCGCGGCAAGGTCGCCGAAGCCGCCAAACGCCTCGGCATCAAATCCGATGTGCCGCCGCACCGCTCCATCGCGCTCGGCGCCGTTGACGTAACGCTTGAGGAGCTGGTCGGCGCCTATATTCCGTTTGCGCGCGGCGGGCTGTCGCCGACGCCTTACGCCATCTCCTCTATTGAGACCCGCGACGGCGTCATCCTTTACGATTATCCCGGCGACAATCCAGAACGGGTCATGACCGCCGATGTCGCCAAGAAAATGAATCACCTGCTCTATCAGGTGATGCTGAACGGCACCGGCGGGCGGGCGCGCCTCGGCCGCCGCCCGGCGGCGGGCAAAACCGGCACCACTAATGACTGGCGCGACGCATGGTTCGTCGGCTACACGCCGCAGCTGATCGCCGGGGTCTGGGTCGGCAATGACGCCTACACCCCCATGGAGAAAGTGACCGGCGGCACGATCCCCGCAACGATCTGGAGAGAGTTCATGCTCTCGGCGCATCAGGGCCTGCCCGTCCTGTCGCTTGACGGCGCGTACCCGGCCGTTTCCTACGCCGCCGAACCGGTGCTGCTCAATTTTTACCGCGACGTCTCCAGCGGCTTCACGCGCGTGCGCCGCGACGGCAATGAACGGCGGTATCGGCGTTAGACTGACCTGTCCGTCATCCCGGGCTCAGTGCAGCGATCTATCGCTGCGCTGCTGACCCGGGATCGCTATCGTTGCATCGCTATTTTGCAGATCCCGGCTCTGCGCAGCAGTATTTCATACTGCAGCGCGTTTGGGATGACGGCGGTGAATCATATTCGCAAGCGCTGGCGAAGACTGCTATGACGGCGCGAAATCAAGCGAAGAGAGAAATGTTCAGAACGCTGAAATCCTGCGCCAATGTGGCTGACTTCCGCCTGCTCGCGAAACAGCGCCTCCCCGGTCCGATCTTTCACTATATTGACGGCGCGGCGGATGACGAAGTCACCTATCGCCGCAATACGGAAAGCTTTGAGCAATGCGATCTGGTGCCGAAAGTGCTGGCGGGCGTCGAGGATGTGGACATGTCCGTCACCGTCATGGGCCAGAAGCTCGACATGCCGGTCTTCTGTTCGCCCACCGCGCTGCAACGGCTTTTCCACCCTGACGGCGAACGCGCTGTGGCGCTGGCGGCGCAGAAATTCGGCGCCATGTTCGGCGTCTCGTCCCTCGGCACGGTGAGTTTGAAAGAAATCGGCGAGCTCATCTCAACGCCGAAAATGTTCCAGTTCTATTTTCATAAAGACCGCGGCCTCAACGACGCCATGGTGCAAAAAGCGCAAGCCGCAAAGTTCGATGTGCTGGCGCTCACCGTCGACACCATCACCGGGGGCAATCGCGAGCGCGACTTGCGCACGGGCTTCACCTCGCCGCCGCGCCTCACGCCGGGCAGTCTCGCCAGCTTCGCGATGCATCCATCCTGGGCGATCAATTATTTCCTCAGCGGCGGGTTCGAACTGTCGGAGCTTAAAGATTACATCAAGGAAGGCTCCAACGTCTCGATCTCCATCGGCGATTATTTCGCGACCATGCTCGACCAGTCCATGAACTGGAAAGACGCGGAAGAGTTGCGCGCGAAATGGGGCGGGCCGTTCTGCCTCAAGGGTGTGATGAGCGTTGACGATGCGCGCCGCGCCGTCGATATCGGCGCCGACGCCATCATGGTGTCGAACCATGGCGGGCGCCAGCTCGACGGATCGCGCGCGCCATTTGACCAGATCGCGGAACTCGCC
>JAUIEG010000176.1 GCA_030428745.1 Alphaproteobacteria bacterium | reverse complement strand
ATACGATAACACCAGTTTCGCACTGTTCGGGCAGGCGACGTTCGATCTGACAGACCGGCTAAGTGTGACAGGTGGTGTTCGATACACCGAAGACACGAAGCGCTTCACGCCAGATACTGTTATTCATTCAAATAACAACGACAGAGTGCCGCCGCCGTTGCTTGGCTTTGGTCCAGGTCAAGTGCCGCCCATTCCGCCGCCTGGGTTCTTGATCCTTCCGACGGACGAGGCTGAGGTGAAGTTTGATGAAGTCACCTTCCTGGGAAATCTTTCCTATAAAGTCACTGATGATGTGCTGGGGTATTTTAATTACTCGCAGGGCTTCAAAAGCGGCGGATTTACACAGCGCGTGTTTCCCTTCCTGCCGGAAGCGCCATCTTATCAGCCTGAAACTGTCGACGTTTATGAGGTCGGCTTGAAGACAACGTTCTTTGATCGTCGACTTCGAATAAACGGTGCGGCTTTCTACACTGATTACGCCGATCTGCAGTTTGTGGTGCAGGATCAGTCAGTAGCGCCGGTGGTGCGTAATGCAGGCGCTGCGACGATTAAAGGATTTGAGATTGATCTTACCGCCGTGCCCGCGGAGGGGCTGCTTCTCGAGGCGGGTATTGGTTATGTAGACGCCGGATATGATGAAGTTGATCCGGGCACTGGCGTCACAACCGCGAATGAACTGGTGAAGACTCCAAAATGGTCATCTTCTGTCGGCGTTTCTTATCGAATGGCGGTATCCAGCGCCGCGTCTATCACGCCGCGCGTTGATTGGTCTTACAGTGGAAGTTATTTCAACAACGCAATCAATTCACCGCAGATATTTCAAGAGGCATATCATCTCTTGAATGTGGGCGTTACCTATGAACACGAAGACCTAGGGTTGGCGATTTCCGCTATCGGAAAAAATCTCACTGATGAGCGTTATATCTCCGCAGGGTTCTCGGATTCAGTCAGCCTTGGCACACATGAAGCTGTGTTTGATCGCGGCCGCCAATGGGTCGTGTCGATTAAAAAGACGTTTTAGTCCGATATACAAATAACGCGAGCGCCCTAACAGGTGACGAACGCTAAAAACGGGAGGTGGCAATGGTTGATGTTGCCAAAGACGGTCGCGCGCATATCGAAAGCCTGCGAGATGGGCGCAGCGTCTATATTAACGGCGAAACCGTCTCTGATGTTACAACGCATCCGGCATTCAAAAATTCGATTCGCTCGTCTGCGCACCTTTATGACCTGCAAGCCGATCCTGTACATACAGAGGCGCTGACATTTGAATCGCCGGGGAATGGCAAGCGCGTCAGCCTCGCATGGCAGTTGCCGAAAAGTTACGAGGAGATGAAGGTCAGAAGAAAGGGCCTTGAACAACTAGCCAGGTCGCATGTCGGGTTTATGGGGCGATCTCCTGATCACGTCGCGTCTGCGATTTCTGGACAATATATGGGGCTGGACGTCTTTCGTCGGCATGGCGAAAGATACGCACGTAATATGGCGAACTATTATGAGTACGCCCGCGACAATGACCTCTTTCTAACTTATGTGATCATCAACCCGCAGGGCGACCGCACGAAAAGCCCGGAAGATCAGAAAGAACCAGATCTCATTATGCGCGTTGTCGATGAAGACAGCGAGGGTTTGACCGTGCGTGGCGCGAAGATGCTTGGCACGAGCTCGATCATGGCAAATGAGATTTTTGTTGCTCATTTACAGCCTGTTGCGCCCGGGCACGAAAAGTACGCTGTTTCATTCGCAATACCGATGAATACCGATGGGCTCAAGGTTCTGTCGCGGAAGTCATTCGAACACTCGGCGGTCTCGGAGTTCGACAATCCGCTTTCGAGTAAGTTCGATGAGAACGACGCAATTGTGTATTTTGACGACGTCAAGGTGCCTTGGGAACGGGTTTTCGTGAATCAAGACGTGGATATGTGTCGTGCTCAATTCCATGACACGCCGGGGCACATCTACCAGAACTATCAGGCGCAAATAAGATACGCTGTGAAGCTGAAGTTTCTGGCCGGCGTCGCCAGGCGGCTTGCCGAAGAAATCGGCACGATCAAGATTCCGCCAGTACAGGCCGTCTTGGGAAAATTGGCGTCGGAAGCATCCACCATTCAAGGGATGGTTTACGCGATGGAGGCGGCGGGCGAACTGCAGGGCGATTACTTTTTGCCAAACCGGCAGATGCTCTATGCGACGCAAGTCTACGCACAGGAAATCTATCCGGGTTTTGTAAACTCAATTCGCGAACTGTCTGGAGGCGCGTTGATAATGACGCCCTCAAGTTCCGCCGATTATGCAAATCAAGACATAGCAGACATTCTGGAGAAAGTGCAGAGCTCGCCAACTGGCTCTAGCCTGGAACGGGTCAAGTTTCTTAAACTTGCATGGGACGCCATCGGATCCGAATTCGCCAGTCGCCATACGCAATATGAAATGTTTTATTGCGGCGCTCAGTTCGTGACACGGGGGCATGCCTTCAGAACATTTGACTGGGATGATGCAGGGGATCTCGTTGATTCTGTGCTGCACGGATATTCATTGAAGCCGGCGTCCACGCATTCTGTAGCAGCTGAGTAAAGCAACATGTCGATGAGAATCAGAAAGATTTCTACATTTGTCGAGGACATCTATTCCGAAGCTGACCGTGAGGCCGAGCAGGTTTTGAGAAAAGTCGCCATTTGCGCATTTGTTGAAAATGAGTTCGCGGGAAAACCATATGCAGAGGATCTCAGTATACATGTTGAAGCAAGCAGATCGCTTGGTTCGCGAATTGCTGATCTCGGCGCCAAAGCAATGGCTCCCTTCGATGTTGTCAGCTATGGAAAGGCGGGCGTCGCCGGCGTCAATGGCGAGCAAGAACATGCAGTCGCCTGCCTGACAACAGTTTACGGCAATGTCCTTCGCGATGCTGTCGGTGGGGGGAAGGCATGGATCTCCTCCGTGACGAAGCGCGCGGGACCGGGCGTTATGCTGGATATCCCCTTGGCGCACAAAAACGCCCTTTATGTGCGCTCGCATTATGACGCTATGACGGTAACGCTTCATGATGGTCCGCTCCCCAACGAAATAGCTGTAATTTGCTGCTTCGCAAATCGTGGTCGATTGAATGACCGCGTGGGCGGCATTCATGCAGATGAAATAAATGGCGAGGACGGTTTAACGTAAGCCCTATCAGGAATTATTAGATGTACGGGATTATTCAGAATATAGGCTGCGTCGTCACGGGTTCCTGGAAGAGACCGTTCTCAGATGCAGAGGCGCTGGTCTGTGAGAATGGAAAGATCGTTAGATTAGGGAGCGTTGACGCTGCCGACCTTGATCGGGCCGATTATGTTGTTGATGCAAACGGCGCTACTGTTTGTCCTGGTTTTATCGACAGCCAAGTCCACAATACTTTTGGCGATTATACGCCACGGCAGAAAACGGTGGGGTTTCTGGAGAGCTATGTCCACGGCGGCACCACGACAGCTATCAGCGCTTCAGAAGTTCATGTCCCGGGTAGGCCAAAAGATGTTGAAGGGGTGAAGGCGCTGGCGGTCGCGGCCCACAAATGTTTTGAACATTATAGGCCCGGAGGCATGCGCGTTCACGCCGGCTCTGTTATTCTGGAGCCCGGTATTGAGTATGAGGACTTCGTCGAGATTCATAAAAAAGGAGTCTGGTTGGCGAAGGCCGGGTTTGGCGCCGTCAATACGCCATTCGACTATGCGCCCATGGTGAAGGCAGCGCGCCGGGCCGGGTTGATCACGACAGTGCACACGGGTGGCGCATCTATTCCGGGATCTTCAGCGATTACCGGTGAGCACCTTATCGCTATGAATCCGCACGTCTCCTTTCACATCAATGGCGGCCCTGTCGCCATGCCAGAGGCGGATTTTGAACTAATTGCGCTGCACAGCGACATCGCGATGCAGGTATGCACGGCGGGCAATCTTCGGACGATGATCAGGCTGGCAAAGATGTCAGTCGAAAACGATATATTTCATCGCTATCTAATCGCGACTGACACGCCGACTGGCAGCGGGATCATGCCGCTCGGCATGATTTATTCGATGATCTATTTGGCCTCCTTAACAGACATACCCCCTGAATGGCTGATATCGGCGTCGACCGGAAATGTCGCGGATATATACAATCTGAATTGCGGTTATCTAGAGGCTGGAAAGGATGCTGACATTTTGATTCTTGATGCGCCGCTTGGCGGTGTCGCCAGGACGGCTCTTGAGGCTATGAAACATGGTGATCCTCCGGCGGTAGCCGCTGTGATTACGGATGGCGTTCCCAGATTTGTCGGCAAAAGTCGGAATACGCCGGCGCCAATGCGGGAAATCAAGACCGTGAAATCAAAACTCATAAATTACTTCTGCTAGTCGAAGATGATTGTCCGGGACTTTATGTTGGCGCAAAAATCTTTAGCAACAAGAGTCAACTCCTCTACGCTCAAGAGTATTTTTGTTGACCCGGATTTCGAGTTGCCTTCCGAGCAATCGGAATCTGCGCTGCATGGACTAAGTTTCGCTGCAAAAGACTTGTTTGCAATTAAGGGGCGCTGCATAGGGGCGGGAAATCCGGACTGGGCGACCAGCCGAACTAAGTGTACTGAAAATGCAGCGGTCATTGAGCAACTTTTACAAAAGGGTGCGGCGCTAAAGGGCGTAACGGTTCTTGATGAGTTCGCCTTTAGTCTGATTGGGGAGAATGCGCATTATGGCGCGCCGCCAAATCCGGCATGGCCAAGCGCCTTTTGTGGCGGCTCCTCGTGCGGATCTGCGTCGGCGGTCTCGTATGGATTGTCGGACTTTGCATTGGGCACCGACACCGCCGGTTCTATTCGAATCCCCGCCAATAATTGCCGGCTTTACGGATTACGGGTGGGCGGGGGCGTCATCGATATGAAGGGCGTGGCGCCCTTGTCGCCATCATTTGACGCTGTGGGTTGGTTCGCCCGCAGTTGGAACGTGCTCAATCGCGTAACTACCGAGCTCGTTGGGCCTCAAAGATTTGGTGCGGCCATCATTAAACTGGATATTGATGCATTGGCAGATCAGCCAGCAGAGACCGTTGAGCGGCTTGTTGCTGCGGGACGAAAGATTGCGAGCCAACCAGAATTAGAATTTTCAGAGTGGCGCTTTGAACGAAGCTTTCAAACAGAAATTGCCGAGCTACTCACCGAAGTAGAACTGTTTGAGGCGTGGCGGATTTATGCCGATTGGCTACTTTCCGGCGATTGGACCATTGCCGACGATATTCTAACGCGTTTTCAAAAGGGTTCGACTATTTCCGAAGATCATTACAATCATTGTAAAAAAATGCTTGCAGGAATTTGTAGTGAGATCGAATCCTCTCTTGGTCATAGCGTCTTGATAAGGCCAACGGCGTCGCTTCCGCCACTGTCTTTGCAGGCAGGCGATAACGAGAAGGCGCAATATCGACGGCATACACTCAAGCATACAGCAATGGTTAGCGCCCTGAACTGGGCGGAGCTTTCCGCGCCGCTAAGCCAGAACGATCAGGAAATGCCATTCGGGCTTTCACTTTGTACGCCGCCAGGCGGCGAGTCATTCGCTGTCCATTTGGCGCGAAGCCTTTTTGAGATTGAAGAACACAGAAACTGAATTTGTTGCGTATCAACATTTGTTGGCGGATTGCCGACGAAAAAATTTGAGGACCGAAAAGGAAATGAAAATGAAAAAAATGATTGTGCTGTCTGTTTTTGCTTTTGGGACAGGAATTTCCGGGACTTTCGCCAATGTCGGCGCTGCATGCTCCGCTGCTGCGGAAAATGGCGACATAGAGCTTCCCGCAGGGATGTCTGTGTCGGAGGCAACGGCGCTGTGTCAGTGCCTTGGTGAAAGTGCGACAGGCGATGTGGCGGCCGAATTTATGGAGAGCCTGGCGATCTACGATTTGGATGAGCGAATGTCATCGTTAAGCGATGAAGCGACAGAAGTTTTTGGTGCGTGCGCAGGGTAAGACCACACCAGAAAGTTCAAATATCTTAATGTCAAAAAAGATTGCGATCATCGAGGCTGGTCACGGAGCGGGACAATGATGCGTCAGTCTCGTTCAAACCGGGACTGCCCTCGATGATGAATTGTTTTCTCCTTATCAGCGCCCGCCATAGTCA
>JAUIEG010000175.1 GCA_030428745.1 Alphaproteobacteria bacterium | reverse complement strand
CCGCCGACTTTTGTGGCGCAATGCACGCGTTCGGATGAATTGCCAGAGTCCTATCGGCGGTATCTTATCAACGGCATTCGCGACGCCTTCGATATCAAGGCCGTGCCGATCCGGCTGATCCTGAAAAAACCGGCTAACCCCTACGACAATAAGAATAAGCGCTAGGTGCCTGGGTGTTTGCTGATCTATTGTTCATAAGAAGCGCAAAGGCGGCTCGATCGGGAGCCGCCTTTAAATATTCAATATTTTCGATATTAGACGCGGCGCTTCTTCCGGGAGAAAAAGCCTAGCCCG
Organism: Alphaproteobacteria bacterium; assembly: GCA_030428745.1. Taxonomy (GTDB): domain Bacteria; phylum Pseudomonadota; class Alphaproteobacteria; order Caulobacterales; family Parvularculaceae; genus Hyphococcus. Next base: position 5,831 of record JAUIEG010000175.1, on the reverse strand, counting down.
CCAATGCCGGCGATCAATAGTGGTGCGGCTGCTGGTAGGGGCACATCAGAAACGGCCGTTGTGTAGGTGATATCCGTCTGCACATCATTTATTATTAATAGGCCGCCATCTGTCAGCACATTTGCAGTCAACCACTGCAGGAAAAATCCTGTATTGGTAACGGGACCAATGCCAGTCGAAAGGTCATAAGCGCCAAGAGCCACGGACGGGAATTGGAATGCAAGGTCTGCGAGTGAAGGTTCGGTCAGGCTGAAGCCAATACTTCCTGTACCGCTGTCGTTGTTCACAGCCAAAGACCTGATAGGCGTAAGAACACCATAGGTACCTATGCCGGATAGGCTTACCGTCGTGGCGGTGTGGTCTACTGCAAAAACTGTGATCCCCGTAAAGGACTCTGTTGTAATGTCATCGGTGTCTGCAGTCCCAACGAGCGTGAACAGGCTTGGCCCAAAGGCAACTCCGCCGAGTGAGCCGCCGTCAATTTGTGCGGAATAGGTGAATGATATGGGAACTGCATGAGCTGGAAATGAAAAGAACATTCCTAACAACAAAACAAGTAATAGTTGTATTCTGTTCATATGTAACTCCACTCATACAATAAACAAAGATTATTCAATCTATGTCCGAAAAAATTTCATTGTCAAATAGGTTCGTAAGTTGACGTGTGCCCTGTGCCTAATTGGAGCCGTACCATCCAGCGCCAAGGCTTAGACTCGGATATCTTAGTATATATTCGGCTCTATTTCTTCCACTCTTTGAACGAAATCCGCAACGGCTCGCGCTCTTCCCGCATCAGCAGGTGATAGACAAGCGGCAGGAGTTCATCCGGATGCGGCAACGTCGCCGGGTCTTCGCCGGGCATGGCGACTTTCCTCATATCCGTGCGCATGGCGCCCGGATCGATGATCGAAATATGTACCGGCGTCTTTTGCATTTCTTCCGCATAGGTTTTGAGGAGCATGTCGGAGGCGGCTTTGGTGACGGCGTAAACGCCCCAGAACGCTCTTGCGGACTTGCCGCCGACGCCCGAGGAAAGGCCGATGACCCGCGCGTCCGGCGATTTGCGCAGCATCGGATCGAGCGCGCGCAGGAGCCGCCAATTCGCGGTGACATTGAGATCAAGCGTATGCTTCCAGACTTTCGGATCGATGTCGGGAAGGGGCGCCAGCTCGCCGAGTGAAGCGGCGTTCAAGACCAGAATATCAAGCACGGGAAAGCGCTCGCTCAGCGCGCCGGCGAGGCGTTCAATACCGTCATCGCTGACGAGGTCCATGGGGATGAGCGACGCCTTGCCCCCGGCGGCCTTGATCTCGTCGTCCAGCTCTTCGAGCGCGCCGGGTGTGCGCGCCAGCGCCAGGACATGCGCGCCGGCTTTTGCAAGGCCGAGCGCAATCGACTTGCCGATGCCGCGGGAGGCGCCGGTGACAAGCGCGGTTTTGCCGGAAAGGTCGGGCTGGGTCATGGGGTCTCAGATCCTTATCTTTGCGCGCTCAATAGGGCGGATGCGATCTTCTTCGCAACCCGTTCAAATGTCGCGCTATCAAGCTCTTGAAGGTCATATTCCGCGAGCGCCGCGCCGCAGCGTCCGCGCTGGCGGCTGCGTTCATAGGCCGGATCGTAATGGAGGCGCATCAGGCCCGCGGCGAGGCCGCGCCAGTCGGCGGCTTCCGCGAGGGCGCGCCATTCGGCGAGGGTTTCTTTCGAATGAAACGGCTTCAGCCGGTCGATTGCGGCGAGCGCGGCGGATTTGTCGCCGGTGATGTCCGGATAGGCGGTGAGGAGATAGGCCGCGCGGACGGCCAGCGGCGCGGTGAGCGTGATGCGCGGCGCGTTTTGCATGGCGACCCACAGTCGCTTCGGAATTTCGCAGCGGCCGATGCGGTTTGACTCAGCTTCGACAAGTATCGGCTTTGAAAGATCGAAACCACGCAGGCGCTCGAAAACCTGCGTCTCGAAATATTTTTGCTCCGGCTGCGGATCATCGACATAGCCGCCGAAGACAGAGCCGCGATGGTGAGCGATAGCTTCGAGGTCCAAAATCTGTACGTCTTGGCGCTCCGCCGCGCGCAACATGTCGGATTTCGCCGTACCTGTCTGGCCGTCAAGGAGAATGACGGGCAAGGGGGCGTCGCTGTCACGCAGTTCAGCCGTCACCGCCCGCCGCCAGGTCTTGTAGCCGCCTTCAAGAACGCCGCAACGCCAGCCCACCTGGGCGAGGATCGTCGCCATGGCGTTCGACCGCATGCCGCCGCGCCAACAATATATAAGCGGATGAAATCCTTTCGGCCGGTCCGCCAGCGCGGTTTCAAGATGGCGGGCGACGTTCCGCGCCACATAAGCTGCGCCCACGCGGCGCGCCTTGAACCGGGATTCCTGTTTATAGATCGTCCCGACTTCCGCCCGTTCGGCGTCGTCCAGCACCGGCAGGTTGATCGCGCCGGGGAGGCGGTCCTCGGCGAATTCGGCGGGCGAGCGCACATCGATGATGGCGTCAAAGCGCGCCAGCGTCTCCCGTTCGATATTGCTGATAGCCTCGATCATGCCCTGCGCCTGAAAGCGCTTGCGCGCTGCTGAAAGGAATGTTCTAGACTGTCCGCCGTCCGCTGCAAGGAGGCGGTCCCGGGAGCAAGCCCCATGTCTGCAATGTCCACAGAGCCCCGTCTCACCTCGCTCGCCCATGGGGGCGGCTGCGGCTGCAAGATCGCGCCAAATGTGCTGCAGGAGATTTTGAGCTCCATGCCCGTGGCGGCGACCCATGTGGGGTTGTTGGTGGACGCGGCCAAGAGCGACGATGCGGCGGTCTACCGGATTTCGGACGATGCTGCGGTCATCGCCACCACCGACTTCTTCATGCCCATCGTCGACGATCCTTTTGACTTCGGGCGCATCGCCGCCACCAACGCGCTTTCCGATGTTTACGCCATGGGCGGGCGTCCGATCTTTTCTCTCGCGATCACGGGCATGCCTATCGGCAAGATGTCGACGGAGACGATCCGACGTATTCTCGATGGCGGACGAACAGCCAGCGAGGCGGCGGGCGCGCCGGTGGCGGGCGGGCATTCCATCGATTCCGCCGAACCGATTTACGGGCTGGTGGCGCTCGGCCTGGTTCATCCCGACCGGCTGATGCGCAATGACGGCGCCCGTCCCGGCGATGTGCTGATCCTGGGCAAACCCCTCGGCGTTGGCGTCTTCAGCGCCGCATTGAAAAAAGAAATCCTGTCGCCCGAAGGTTATGAGACGATGATCGCCTCAACAACATTACTCAATCGTCCGGGGGCGGACATTGCCGAGATTGACGGCGTTCACGCGATGACTGACGTCACGGGCTTCGGTCTTCTCGGCCATCTTTCGGAAATCTGTATTGGCGGCGGCGTCGCTGCGCTGGTCGATGAAAGCGCTGTGCCCGTATTCGATCTTGCGCGCAGTCTGCTTTATGACGGCGTCAAAACCGGCGCCAGCGGGCGCAATTGGGAAAGCGTGAAAGACTGGGTGGAGGCGCCTTCCGGATGGCCGGATGAATCGCGGGACATGCTCACCGATCCGCAAACTTCCGGCGGCCTTCTCGTCTCCTGCACGCCTGAGGCGGCGGATGCGGTTCTCGCCGCCTTTCGCCGTCACGGCCACGCTTCCGCCACCGTCATTGGGACGGTTAAGGAAGGCGCGCCGGCGATCAACATTCGTTAGCAGGCCTCAGACGAGTGTGCGGCGGAGTGCGTCCGACCAGCCAGCAAGATTGCGGCTGCGGGCTTCCGGCGCCATGGCGGGCTGGAAGCGGGCGTCGAGGCGCCAGCGTTCGGCGATCTCTTCCGTGTCCTGATAGACGCCGGCTTTGAGCCCTGCGAGATAGGCGGCCCCTAGCGCTGTCGTTTCCAGCACTTTCGGACGTTCGACAGGCAGGCCGAGAATGTCGGCGAGAAACTGCATGAGCCAGTCATTGGCGACCATGCCGCCGTCAACGCGCAGGGTGTTTGTCGATGCGCCGTCGCGGGTGATCGCCGTCATCAAGTCCGCGGTCTGATAAACAACACTTTCAAGGGCGGCGCGGGCAAGTTCCGCCCGGCCGGCGCCGCGGGTCAGCCCGGCGATCAGGCCGCGCGCGTTCGGCGCCCAATGGGGCGCGCCAAGGCCGGTGAAGGCGGGCACAAGAAAAACGCCGTTATTCGTTTCGATGCTCTCGGCGAGCTCGGCGGTTTCCTTCGCGGATTTGATGATCTGTAACTCATCGCGGAGCCATTGAATGGCCGCGCCTGCGATAAAGATCGACCCTTCCAGAGCGTAAGTAGTCTTACCGTCAAGCCGCCAGGCGATGGTGGACAAAAGTTTGTTATGGGAAGTAAGGGGTTTGTCGCCAGTATTGATGACGACGAAACAGCCTGTGCCATAAGTGCTTTTGATGTCGCCGGGCGCAAAACACGCCTGGCCGAACGCCGCCGCCTGCTGGTCGCCGGCGACGCCGCAAATGGGAATTGCACGGCCGAAAAGTTCTGGATCGGTCATGCCGAAATCGTCAGCGCTGTCGCGCACTTCGGGTAACGTTTCCCGCGGCACACCGAATTTTTCGAGAAGGGCGTCGTCCCAGCGATTGTCATGAATGTTGTAAAGCGATGTTCGGCTCGCATTGGTTGCGTCGGTGACGTGATGCTTGCCGCCGGTGAGGCGCCAGATCAGAAATGAGTCGACCGTCCCAAAAGCAAGTTCGCCATTTTCAGCGCGCGCGCGTGCGCCCTCGACATTATCTAGAATCCAGGCGGCTTTCGTCGCCGAGAAATAAGGATCGAGCACAAGGCCGGTTCGGGCCGCCACATGGGTTTCCGCGCGTTCATCGCGCAACTTTGCACAAATATCCGCAGTGCGCCGGTCCTGCCAGACGATAGCGTTGTAAATTGGCGCGCCGGTGTTGCGGTCCCAGATCAGCGTTGTTTCGCGCTGATTGGTGAGACCGATGGCGACAATCTCCCCGCCTGATTTTTCCGCTGCGGCGAAGGCGTCCTGTGCGGTCTTCAGCGTCGTCGCCCAGATGTCTTCCGGGTCATGCTCAACCCAGCCGTCATTGGGATAATGTTGCGGGAACTCCGATTGTGCGGAGGAAACGATGCGTCCTGCGCGATCGAAAACGATGGCGCGGCTTGATGTCGTGCCCTGATCGATGGCGAGAATGAAGGGCGTTTCAAAATCCGTCATGGCGTATCGCTGGGCGCTCCCTGTCGGTTTGTTTTCAGCAGTCTAGCGCGAATTGGCGCTTGCCCAACACCCTTTTACCGCAGCTCATGCCAAGGTTCCGATTGTTCCCAAAAAGAGAAAACCCTGATAGTGAGGCCGCCAACATCTTTTGGAGGGCGAAATGAAGAAAGCTTTGTCGATAATGGCGCTTGGGACGTCGCTGATGATTGGCGCCTGTTCTCAAGGGGATGCGCCGGCCAGCGGCGCTGAAGAAGCGAATGTGAAGCTCTACACGTTCGATTGCGGGCATATTCAGATGAATGACCTTTCGCTGTTTACGCAAGGCGATGAATATGACGGGCGCACCAATGCGGCTTCGGTCATGTGTTTCCTTGTTCGCCATCCGAAAGGCGACTTGCTCTGGGACGCGGGCATCCCGGCGGCGATTCATGAGGCCGGAGAGAATGGCGTAGAGTCTGGCCCTTTCGGCATGAGCATGCCGAAAACAATTGAAGGCCAGCTCGCGGAAATCGGATTGACGGTGGATGATGTTGATTACTTCACGCCGTCCCATTCTCATTTCGATCATATCGGCGACGCGGGCCGCTTTGCCGGCGCAACACTGATCATCGACAAGGATGAGCGCGCGCATATATTCCGCGATGAGG
>JAUIEG010000174.1 GCA_030428745.1 Alphaproteobacteria bacterium | reverse complement strand
GCGCGGCAAAAGATGGATGCCCTTGGTGGGAACATTGAACACGGCCATGGCCGCGCTCTGGGTCGCTATCCTCGTCCTGATCGCCAGTCCGGTCGTCAATCCCTGGGCCATGAGCGCGAAAAGTCAGTACGCGCTTCTTGCGCACGAGCGTATCGCCGCAGAGGATTTCGATTTCGGCTATTTGCGTTTCAGGCTTGGCGATAATGGCGAGAAGGCGCTCGACAAATTGCTGACCCTGCAAGGACATCCACAAGCCATTGAAATTCGCGACGGCGTTCAACGCGCTCGCAGCGCCGAGAGCTATTGGAGCTACAAACACTCGATCGATTTGCTTGAACCGGAAGTCTTGCCGTTAAATCCCGAAGGTGCAGACACGGGCCCCGACGACCCAGATGAAGAACCGTCAGACGGTTAGGCTGTCTCGACGACCTGTAGCGGCTTGTTGTCGGCTTTTTCCAGCATATGAATCTTGCGGTTGGGACCATTATAGTCCTCGACGCCTTGGGAGATTGCATAGCAAGCGAGCCTTACGGAACGCGGGATCTTCACCTTGTCGCCGTCACGCTCGCCTTTTTCGTAATACTGGATCATGCGGCGCTTGAGACCCAGAAGATTAGCTGCGTCTTTCTGGGACAGGCCCAGAGACTTCCGCCATTTCTTGAAATCGCTCGATTCCATCTCGCCCGGCTCCAACCGAAAACGCCCCCTGACGTCATGCGCACATAATGCATGGATGTTACAGAATCTTGACATTCCTGCGTTTTTTCGCGGCCTTGGGGTCACTGGGCTTTAATTCTTTACCCGCTGGGCCTATATTCGAGGGGCTCGCGCAAGCGGGCTATGGCGATAAAAGACCCGTGTAATAACCGTATCGGACCCGGGGGCGGTACCCGGCGGCTCCACCAAAACCCCTCTCCCGAGACTTCAGGGGGGAGGCTTTGGCGGGGCCGAAATAGGATCGACGAGCGTCTAAAGACGATGTTTTCGCCCGGTTTGCCTCCGTTATTTGGCTAAAACTGAATAGTTGCTAATGACAACAATTCGGAAGGGCTCGCTCTTGCTGCTTAATGCAGCGGGGTAACCCGAACACTTGAAGTCCTGATGCCATCCAAGCGTCAGGCGGGGCCCCCCGGCGCCTGGCAACAGAAGCCGGGACTTTATTTTCCCGCATCCTGACCTCCAAAAATTTGAGCTGACGGCCAGCGCCGTTTTCCCCAAATCCGTCGCTCCCGGTACTGCTGGCCTCACGCGGTCAACCCCGCTACAACATCGGCGGATTTTGAAGACCCGAAAGGCTGTTTGCGGTGAGTGAAGACATCGAACTGGATTACAACGACCTTATTCAGGAAGCCCAAAAGCGAGCCTATCGCTTTCTCATGCGCGATGTCCTGAAGCTGGTGGCGGAACTCGGGGACGCGCCTGGCGAGCACCATTTCTTTATCGAGTTTCTGACCGGCGCCCCCGGCGTCTCCATACCCGACCATCTTAAAGAGCAATATCCGGAGCGGATGACCATCGTCCTCCAGCACCAGTTCGAGAACCTAACCGTCACCGATGATGAGGTTGGCGTCACCTTGTGGTTCAAGGGTAAGGAGGCGCGGCTGGAAGTCCCCTTCGACGCCGTCACGCAGTTCGCCGATCCGAGCGCTCAATTTGGGGTCAATTTCGACGTGTCCGGTCCCGAGAACGACGAAGATGGCCCTGCTGAGCGGCCCGAAGCGGCGTCCGATCCCAATGGGAAAGACGAAGCTGCTGATGCGGACGACGATACGGCAAAACAGGAAGGCGCAGATATCGTCAGCCTCGATTCATTCCGTAAGAAGTAGATTACTCAGCTGACGCCTTGCGGACGTGCACGACGGCAAGCTCATCTTCATAGATGCGCTTCCATCCCGGCATGTTATCCAAAACGGTCACGCGGCCATCCCCCGGGGGATAGAGCGACCATTCGATATCATATTCTTCGATAAGGTCTGACAGCGTTTTCTCACCGCCTATTGCGCGGGTTTTCGCGATCTTGTCTGCAAAGCCGCCCTGAAACAGCCTTTCCGCGCGGCCGTCTACAAAGGTCGGCGTTCTTTCGAAAATCAACGCGCCGCCAAAATTATAATAATTGATCACATTGCCGGTCGCCCCGTAATCGCGGGCGGCTTGTATCGCCGCAGCCGGATATGTCTTTGTGGGAGCGAAATTTGCAATGCTCGATGCAATGACAAGGCCTGCCGCCCACAAAATAACAACAGCTCCCGTCAAAACCGGCGCATATCTCGCAAACGCGCGCTCAATCGCACTATCCCCTGCCTTTTCGGCCCATTTCTCAAAAGAGATCACCGGAAATTGCTTCGATGCGGCGTAAGCGATCAACACGGGCGCAATCGTGAAAAACAGATAAACGAACCGCGCATATTGCAGATACATATGAGTCAGCAGGCATAAAAACGCGGCCGTGACCAAATCCAGGTGCAGCCGCGTCACTGCAAATACGCCAAGGATCGCAAGCAAAGCGAATTCGGCAAAAATAAATTGTTGCGCCGAAAACGCGGTCCATTCGCTGATATAGGGCGTGAGCTCGCTTTGCGCGACGGAAACCGTCGACCATATCGCTTCAACGCCATAAGGGTGGATAATCGATGCAACAGGACAGAGCGCGAGAAACAAAAGCCACTTGTACGTATCGGAAGAGCGAAGCTGACGGCGCTGATACAGAAAAGACATGAAAGACAGCGCCGCAACCATGAACCCGAAAGTGAAGCTGGCGTGCATGTTCGCCCAGACACACATGACCGGCAATAATAGGAAAGGAGGCGCTTTGCCCTTTTGCGCGGCGTCCCACAAACCCAGCACAAACCACAACAGCACAGGAAGTACGAGAATATAGGGCCGCGCGAGAAAAACATCGCTGCTAAGCGCAATGGAAAAAGCTGTAATTGCAGCGGCGTATGTCGGCTGTATCAGCCCCGAGAGCACGCTATAAATCTGTGCAACCAGAATGCTGATCACTACCAAGCACAAAAACAGGACGCCATTCCAACCGCCCATGCTGTAGGCCGCGAAGAGAATGATCTGGGAAAGCCATTCCTTTGCAATCCAGGGCACACCCGCAAATGTATGAGAGTAAGCGTCAACATGCGGAAAGCTTTTTGAATGCCAGATATCTCCGCCAACCGTGATGTGCCAAAGCATATCGGGATCGGAAAAATAACGGGCGCCGTCAACGGCCATGCCCAATACGATCACCGCCGTCAGCGCTGCGCCAATAAAAATGCGAATGCGCTGGGCCCTTATCTCGGGGGCCATCGTCGCCTTAACGCCCATGAGGGAGCGCCAGGGAGAAATCGTGCCAGGCTGAACGATGTCCATCGAGCGGAAAACCTTCAAAAGCTGGACACCAAACTATCCAGCAATCCTTACCTTGATTTTAAGGATGATTTTCAGGCAGGCGGCGCTCGCATGACCTCAGGCTAGGCGGCGGCTTGCGCTTCGCCCCAAGCATGGTAAATCCGCCCCAAAACCCGATCCTTAACGAGAGGCCCATCCACCTGTGTCCAACAAAACCCGCACCGAATCCGATAGCTTTGGCAAACTCAAGGTTCCCGCCGACAAATATTACGGCGCACAATCGGCCCGTTCGCTGATCAATTTCCCGATCGGCGAAGAGACAATGCCGGCGCCCCTCGTGCGCGCGCTCGGGATCGTCAAGCTGTCTGCAGCGAGAACAAATATGGCGCAGAAATCCATGCCGGCGAAAACCGGCAAGGCGATAGAAAAAGCCGCCATCGAAGTCGCCGAAGGAAAACTGAACGGGCACTTCCCGCTGTCGGTGTGGCAGACAGGCTCCGGCACACAGTCAAACATGAACACAAATGAAGTGATCGCCAACCGGGCCATCGAATTGCTTGGCGGCGTTATCGGCTCAAAAGATCCGGTGCATCCGAACGATCATGTAAATATGAGCCAGTCGTCCAACGACACCTTTCCGACGGCCATGCATATCGCCGCCGCCGAACAGATCGTGCATGAACTCATCCCGGCGCTCGACCATCTCCACGAAGCGCTCGCGGCTAAACAAAAAGCCTTCGCGAAAATCATCAAAATCGGCCGCACTCATTTGCAGGACGCAACGCCGGTGACCCTTGGCCAGGAATTTTCCGGCTATGCCGCGATGGTGAAGAACGGCGCCAAACGCGCCAAGGCCGTGCTGCCGGCGCTCTATGCGCTTGCGCAAGGCGGAACCGCCGTCGGAACCGGCGTCAATTCCAAAAAAGGCTTTGCGAAAATGTTCGCCGCCGAAGTCGCCTCCTACACAAAGCTTCCTTTCGTCACGGCGCCAAACAAATTCGAGGCGCTGGCGACCCACGACGCTATGGTCGAAGCCCATGGCGCGCTCAATGAAATCGCAGTGAGCCTGTTCAAGATCGCCAATGACATTCGCCTGCTCGGCTCTGGTCCGCGTTCGGGTCTCGGCGAAATCTCCCTGCCCGAAAACGAGCCCGGCTCCTCGATCATGCCAGGCAAGGTAAACCCGACCCAATGCGAAGCCATGACCATGGTGTGCGCTCAGGTCATGGGCAACAACGCCACCGTCAGCTTCGCCGGCAGCCAGGGGCATTTCGAACTCAACGTCTTCAAGCCGGTGATCGCCTACAATACACTGCAATCGATCCGGCTTCTCGCCGACGCGTCACGCTCCTTCACGGATAAATGCGTCGCGGGCATCGAGGCCAATGAAAAGCGCATCACATCGCTCATGGAACAATCGCTGATGCTGGTGACCGCCCTGGCGCCGGAAATCGGCTATGACAACGCCACCAAGATCGCCAAGACAGCGCACAAAAATGGCACAACCTTGAAGGAAGAAGCGGTGAAGATGGGGCTCGTCAGCGCCGCCGATTATGACCGGATCGTCCGGCCAGAAAAGATGATCGGCCCCAAATAAGCCCGAATTTCAGGGGATTGGGCGCCAGTTTTCCCTTGCGCCCTCTTTCCTGCGGCGTTGGACCGGTTCTTGCCTTATCTTTCGGGAGCGCGCACAGCGCGTGACGCATTTTGGGACAAGGACGTTACGACATGGCCGATAAACCTTCCGACAGCCAGCTCCGGCTCCTCCTTGCGCAATTTTTGTTTGCGCATGACGTGGACATCGAGACGCTTTACACCGCCCTTGGCGCAGACCTTTCGAGCGCCGATTCCGAAGCCGTCTCACACATGGCCGGCATCATCGACGGCGTAACGCTCGCCACCTCGAAAATCCGCGCCCACGGCCTCGACAACTGGGCCAAGAGCTAACGCTGTTAAACTCTTTGCTTGCACAAGCGCAGCAAACCGGTTTCCTCTTGGGGGAGAGGGAGCCGGTTTCGCTGTTTTGAATGATGCGCAAGCGATCAATCACCTTGAAGGGACATCGCACCAGCATCGCACTGGAGGCGGAATTCTGGGACGCGCTCGACGCGATTGTCGAAACGGACAAACGCACCCTGCCCGCGCTGATCGATTCCATTGACCGCAATCGTTTGAAACAGACCCCGCCGCCGGGATTGGCCTCGGCGATCAGGGTTTACGTTTTGAAGCGGGCTCAGGCTACCGATTAACCCGCCGCGTGCGAGGCGATATTCATGGAAGGCCGGCCCAGCACGATCTGCGCATAGCTGCGCGTCACTTCATCCGCATAACCACGCATCATGGGGCGCACCTGCTCGAATTTCTGAACGCCCGCCGCGCGCGCGATGAGCCCGCCGAAGCGGCGGCGCACAGGCGCTTTCAGCGGATCGCTCCAGCCGGCAAGCCCGCGAACAAGCTGCAACCGCGCCCAGAACGCCCGCGCCGAGGAGAGCGACTGCGCCGTCTCTTCCGTGATGAGCCCTGAACGCGCCATAGCTTCGAGGGCTTCCGCCGGAGACGCGTCCTGAACGAAAGGATGCGCCGAAGCGTGCTTGTAGATCAGGGTCGAAATGACGAGCTCCACATCAGAACGGCCGCCTTCGAGACGGTCGATGTCCCAGTCGGACGTCGCGCGTTCGCGGCGCATGCGTTGAGCGCGGGCGCGGTCGAGATCGCGGAAGAGAATGTCAGCGCGGCGTGCGCCGGCAATGGCGCTGCGCAACGCTTCGCGCGCGCTTTCCTCGATCTTGTCGTCGC
>JAUIEG010000173.1 GCA_030428745.1 Alphaproteobacteria bacterium | reverse complement strand
GGCAGCGGCGGCGACTGGGCGCTTTTTCGTCCCGACGACGTTCTCGCCAGCGATGCACGCTATATGCTGGAGGCTGAGGACGGCGCGAAAATCCTTATGCACAATCGTGGGTTTTTGTGGGGCCGCAATCCTGACACATTGAGACGCATGCAAGACTGGATGTTCCGCGACGGACCGGAAGTGCCGTTCGAGGAATTTTATCTGCGCTCCTCGCCAACATTCGAGACGGAAAAAGGCCCGCATGAATGGCTGATGCGTCATGTTTTCGTGGGAATCGGCCGGCGCCGTAAGGACGGCAACACCATTCGCTATTACGCTTTATTATAGCGTGGAGGACCCATATGGCCAGGATCGTGATTACAGGCGCCTCGGGCCAGTATGGGCGCATGGCGACGGACAAGTTGATCGCGAAAGGCTTCGCGGATGATCTTATCCTGATTACCCGCACACCTGCGAAACTCGAAGACCGCGAAGCGCAAGGCTGTGACGTGCGTTATGGCGATTTCGACAAGCCGGAAACCCTTGCCGACGCCGTGCGCGGCGCAGAAAAAATGCTGCTCATCTCCGGCACCCGTGTCGGCGCACGCGTACCTCAACACAAAGCAGCGATCGATGCGGCGGCGGCGAACGGCGTCAAGCACATTTTCTATACGAGCTTTGTGAATGTCGAGGAAAACAACCCCGCCATTGTCACCATAGACCACCGCGAAACGGAAAATCTCGTCAAAAAAAGCGGATGCGCCTGGACGTTTTTGCGCGACGCTCATTACGCCGACGCCATGATCTTGAACGCCGGGCCGGGCTTTATCGCATCCGGCACATGGTTCACCAGCACTGATGGCGGCCGCGAGGCCATGGTCTGGCGCGAGGACTGCGTTGACTGCGCTGTCGCCGCGCTCACGCAAGACGGTCATGAAAACAAGGCCTATCCCATCACCGGCCCAAACAGTGAAAACTTCGAAGAAGTCGCCGCCATGTTAAGCAAGGTTTCGGGTAAAGAAGTGAAGCTTGTCGAAACCAATGACGAAGGCATGTACGCCCATTTCGACGCACTCGGCATTCCGCGCGAACCCATTGACGACCAGACTGTCGCCGGCATCCCGTGGAACTCGGACGACATGGTGAGTTTTGAACGCTCAATCCGCGAAGGCTATCTCGATATCTGCACAGACGATGTTGAAAAACTGACCGGTCGCAAGGCGCGGTCGGTTCGCGAGCTGATCGATGCGAACGCCGAATTCCTCAAGCAAGCCGCCAGGGACACCGGCGCATAGAACCTAGGCGGCGTCTGCTTTCGTTCCAGCGCGGTCGAACTTCAATGATTTCCCTGCGGCGGGCAAGCGGCGCCCCGTCGGGAAACGCCCCAAAGACACGGACGAGAAATAAGGCGCATACGCTTCACCGCATAGTAAATCTGCGTTACCCTACCGCCGGTACGCGAAACAAATGGATATGATCGTGAATCTCTTTTCGGCCAATGTGAAGTTGAAGCTCGCCGCACCAATACTGGCGTCCACCTCCCTGCTCACAGGATGTTTTCTGGCCGGTCAGGCCAAGGCCGGCGACGCCGATTGGGGGCGTGAGCTGTTTGAGGTCTGGTCCTGCAGCGGCTGTCATACACTGGCCGACGCCGGCTCTGTTTCAAGTATCGGCCCGGCGCTCGACGGAAACCCCAACCTTTCGCCGGACTATATCATTAGCCGCATCAGCAATGGCGGCGGCGCCATGCCGCCTTTCGCCGGTCAGTTGACTGAAGATGAAATCGCCGCACTCGCCGACTATATTCTTCAGGTTGCAGAGTAATCAGCGTTAAATCCGCCTACTCGGCGTCTTTGTCGCGAACACCGACCTGCGCAAAATAATTTGTCACACCGTCGGGATCGTTAAGCCACACGAACCGAAGGTCAAACCCGGGCAGACCGCCGAGCGGCGTTTCAACGGTGATGTTGCGCGTTTTCGCATTGGCGTCGACGGCGTCTACGTCACTCACGACATATTGGATGCCGGCGCTGCCCGTATCGGCAGGCAGTCCCTCGCCAACGGACCAAAGATTGATGGTGGTCGCTCCATGGCGATAAGGGTGTTTCGTAACGCCAAGCAAAACGTCTTCGACCGGCGCCAATTCATCCAGCCCGACAAAGTCGCGATAAAAGGCCCGGCTGGCCTCAAGGTCGGAAACATTGACGCCCACATCCACGCGCTCATAGCTCTCTTCTGTCGCCTCAGGCGCAATGACAAGCTTCAGGGAAAAACCGCCCGGATCGCGCACCAGCGCGGTGCGCCTACCATCATTTGTGTCTGCGAAATCAGGCGCGGAATAGCCGTGCGCTTCAAAGCGTTCGGCGAGCGCGGCCTCATCGGGGTAATAAAGCGTCAAGACGCGAATACCTGTTCCATCATTGACACCGCCAAGGTGATATTGCCGCCCTTCTTTCAAGCCGGCTGCAAGTTTGATCTGTCCGCCGCCGATACTGAACAGGATCATTTTCTGTCCGCCGCCAAGGTCGATGGGCTGTAACGGCGTCAATCCCAGAACGTCATTATAAAAGGCGACCATCGCTTCAGTCTGTTCAGGAACGAAACGCCGATAGACATTCATGGAATCCTGGGTAATGAGCTCGCGCACGGAGGATCCTTCATCGGCGCCCGCCGCCGGCTCCTTGCCGTAGGCGCTGGCGGCCGCCAGCAAGACGCCTGCAATCAGCGCCGTTTTGATCAGTCTTCCCATGACGTCCCTCCCCAAATTCTTTCCCGACTTTCGTAAAGGTTACTGGGCTGGCCAAGGGCGGGCAAACTCAATCGGGCTGCGGTTCCGAATGGCAACATAGGCGATTCACCGTCCGGCGGGGCCGCCAGCTGCTCTCACGAATTCATGATTGTTGCATCTGGCGATTTGACCGCCCCGGGGCCGCAAGATAGATTTATCCCCAATATTGGAATCCTATGTTGAAACGCATACGCATTGCTGTCCTTCTGGTCGCCGCCCTCCTCTTCGGGACGGCGCAGGCGGCCTGCGCATGCGCGCCATACAAGGAATCAGCGAGCGAAGCTCATCACCAGACCGCCAGTCATGGCGGTGAACATGGCTCTCATGCTCAGCACCAAGCGGCGTTCGAACACGATACGGGACCGTCTCACAAATGCGGCGATGGCGAACCTTGCGGCTTTCATAATGTTCACCAACTCGTCACAGATACGCTTGCGCCCCAGGCGCTGACGTCGCCAATTAAATCCGCCACTTTCGTGACCCTGCCTCAAGAGCCGCAGGTGAAAGCTCCACGCGTGACCGCGGCTAGTGGTTTTCCGCTTGTTAGCCGGGCCCCGCCGCTCCGGCTTTCTCCCGTCGCCATGAAAGTCCGCCTCCTGACTTGACTGCTGATGCGCTGCGCCTTGGCGCCGCGCTTTTCTTTTTCAGCATTCAACAAAGGAGATAATCCATGAAACGCTTTTCTATAGCGCCGCTCGCCATGGCCGCGTCTTTACTGACGCCCGTCAGTTTCGCGCAAGACACACACAAGATGAACCATGAAAGCCATGGCATGGAAATGGCCGACCAATGCGCCCTGCCCATGGGCGAAGGCGTCATCAATTCACTCAACGTAAGGAAGGCCAGCCTCAACCTTACCCACAAGCCGATCAAGGCGCTCGAATGGGACGAGATGACCATGGACTTTTCAGTCGAGAAGATCGTCGACCTCGCCGCTTTCTATGAAGGCGAAAAAGTCCACTTCATGCTGAAACCCGCCAAGAACAGCGCATGGTCCATCGCCATGATGTGTTCGCTGGAGATTGATGGCGACGCTCATATAGCCTGCATGAAGGCCATGAGCGAACAACAGGCGCGGATCGCCGCTGAAACAAATGAAAGCTGCGAAGGCGCGTCGCCTGATGCTGGCCAACATCACGGCCACCATTAAGGGGCGCAACATGTTCACAAGACGACATCTTTTGCGCAGCGCAACGGCGAGCGGCGTCTATGCCGGCGCGGCAAGCCTCCTTCCCGCCTGGGCCCAGAGCGTTCAAGTAGCCCATGGCGCACCGAAAGGCCCGACGGCGCTGACAGGACCGAATTTCGATCTGTCCGTCGGCCACACGCCGGTTATGATCGGCGGCCGCCACGGCCATGCTGTAACCGTGAACGGGAGCCTGCCGGCGCCGCTGATCCGTTTTCGCGAAGGCGAACATGTCACGCTTAATGTTCACAACACGCTTGAAGAAGACACTTCCATTCACTGGCACGGGCTTCTGGTGCCGTTTTATATGGACGGCGTTCCTGGCGTCTCCTTTCCCGGCATAAAGCCGGGCGAGACCTTTAGCTACGATTTCGCTGTCCCGCAAAGCGGCACTTACTGGTACCACTCTCATTCAGGACTTCAGGAACAGAGCGGGCTTTACGGACCAATCATTATTGATCCAGCCGGCCCGGATCCGGTTTCCTTTGACCGCGAATATGTCCTGGTGCTGTCGGACTGGCTGTTCGAACATCCGCATAAAGTCTTCGCCAAATTGAAGAAGAACAACGAAGTCTTCAACATGCAGGAGCGAACGCTTGGCGAATTTATTCGGGATGCAAGCGACAAAGGGCTTGGCGCAACCATTGAGGATCGCGCCATGTGGGGCAATATGCGGATGTCGGCGACCGACATCGCCGATGTGACCGGGGCGGTCTACACTTACCTCATCAACGGCCATTCAACCGAAGACAACTGGACAGCGCTATTTGAAACGGGCGAGCGCATTCGCCTGCGAATTATCAACGCGGCGGCCATGACAATCTTCAACTTTCGCATCCCGGGCTTGCCCATGACCGTGGTCCAGGCAGACGGACTTCATGTCCAGCCTTTAGACACCGACGAAATCCAGATCGGCGTCGCGGAAACTTACGACGTCATTGTTGAACCCAAACGCGCGCGGCCGTTCGCGATCGTCGCGGAAGCCATCGATCGTTTCGGTCAGGCTGTAGCTACACTGGCGCCGCGCCCCGACATGCGCGCCACGGCGCCGCTCCTGCGCGACCGTCCGATCCTCACTCATAAAGACACGGCCATGGATCACGGGAACATGGCCGGCATGGATCATGGCGGCCATGACATGTCGAAACAGGCGCATAATCATAAAATGGGCGTCGGCGTCGACATGGTTGCTGACATGCCCACAAACCGCCTTGATGAGCCGGGACTTGGGCTAGAAAACGTTCCCCATCGCGCGCTGCGATATACCCAACTGAAAAGCGCAGTTCGCAATCCCGACTTGAGGGAGCCGGAACGCGAGATTGAAATCCATCTCACCGGCAATATGGAGCGTTTCATGTGGGGATTTGACGGCGTCAAATTCTCCGCCATCGAAAAACCCATCACACTCTACGAAGGCGAGCGCGCGCGCTTCACCCTCGTCAACGATACGATGATGACGCATCCCATTCACCTGCACGGGATGTTCTTCGATCTCATCACGGATGGCAGCGATCATCGCCCGCGCAAGCACACGGTGAATGTAAAGCCAGGCGAAAAACTCTCTTTCGATGTCACTGCCGACCATGTGGGGGACTGGGCGTTCCACTGTCACCTTCTGTTCCACATGCATGCAGGCATGATGCAGGTCGTTTCCGTTCTGCCGAAAGACAAAGACCGACCGCCATCAACGATGGAACACGAAGGCCATGACGCGCCGCCATCCGCACATCATGACGCCCACCAGCATGGAGGGCGTTGATCGTGAGGAGGAAAACGACTTTATCGGCCTTACTTTCATGGAGTTTCATGGCAACTACGGCCTCGGCCGAAGACCAGGCTACGCTCTGGTCGCAAGGCGACGCTTATAACGACCCGCAGGAAATGGCCGAAGCGCGCAAATCTGTCCTGAAAGAACATGGCGCCGGAACGGCCTATTACGTTCTCGCCGACCGCTTTGAGGTCCAGACAGGCGATGGCGACCCGGCGGTGATGCTGGAAGGCGCGGCCTGGTGGGGCGGAGACCGCAACAAACTCTGGCTCAAAACCGAGACTGAATATTCCTTCGAAGAAGATGGATTTGAGGAGGCGGAGGTTCAAGCGCTGTGGTCGCGCGCTGTCAGCCGCTATTTCGATTTCCAGGCGGGGGTACGCCATGACTTCACTCCGGACCCGTCGCGAACCTACGCCGTTCTTGGGGTGCAAG
>JAUIEG010000172.1 GCA_030428745.1 Alphaproteobacteria bacterium | reverse complement strand
ACTTCTTGCAGTGTTTGCGGGCGCTTGGTGGCGGTGACGACAATCTCGTCAGATTGCGCTGCTGCGCCGGTTGCCGCAATCGCACTAATGGCGGCGCCTGCAAACAGGCGTGCGGCAAATGCATTCTTTTTGGAATTCACTTTCATCCTGTAACCCCTAATCTGGCCCCTCCCTGTTGGGGCATTTTTCCCGGTGCTTACGTACCCGGGCGTTGAATCCTTTTCTCTCACCACCGACGCGCCGTCTAGCGACACAGTGCGGGGCAACTGCGCTCCGCTGTAAAGCGTTACAAAATTACAACAAGTGCGCTAAACGCATAACAATGTTGCAATGCAACAAAATTTCACACGTCTTAGAATGCAGCCAAATTGGTCAAGAAAGAATTAACCGTATAGACGCCCGCCGCAGCTCTCGAAAAGCTACAACGAATACATCTTCCGGCGGGACGTTTTTAGGGCCTATCGCTTGAAACAGGTCATGGCTGGCGGAATTGGCCTGCCCCGCCGAAGTGATCCGAGCCGATTGTTAAATTCGACGGGTCTTGGGGCGGCGTTCGGCAAGAAAGTTTGAGGCCCCGCATGCATGTTTTACGGTTCGCGCTCAGCTTTACTCATAGTTGTCGTTGGAGGCGCGAATGAACGTTGGCGTCAAACCGTTCAGAATCTATCCAAGACGTCCTTGGGGGAATGGTCACAACGAACGCTACAATGAACTGTTGGGGAGCTAGGTTCTCAACGTCGAGTAGTGCACAACCATCGACCAGGTGAAGACGGTCATCGGAAAATGGCTCAGACAGTTCAATCACTTCCGTCCGCATCAGGCGCTGGGCATGCGCCCGCCCGTCCCGGAGACTCTATCAGAAAATCGTACATGACCGTGGGGCTGGACATTGGCAGGTCCGTAAGCGGAACCACGAAAGCCTCATGTAGGGCCTCATAGGTCAACCTGTGGCTTGCAGGTGACGCGGCAGTACTATGCCCACGTTTCGGACGAGGCCAAGCATGTGGCGAAGATCACGTTGCCGATTAGTTCAGGCAAGGCGCTTTAGTCCGGCAAGGTTTAGTAATGGGAGGCCCAAACGGGTAAATTCCCGTAGCTGGCTGAAAACAACAAACTCTTGAAAGCGAAATAAAAAATGGTGGGCGCGACTGGGATTGAACCAGAACCCCTACGGTGTGAACGTCGATGCAATAATTTTTATTAGTACATTTCAATGCGATAGGGAGCCAACGCTAGATATGCGTTAGTTTTGTTAGCTTAAACTGTATACTGCCCCAACCTCAGGCGACTTTGTTCTAAAAGACTCGTCTTCATCATTATGATTGATGTGCACTTTTGATAATTCGCTCGCGGCGCATGCGTCGCGAGCCAAATGTGAAACTTGATAGCCAAATACGACTTGCTGTTCGTTTAGTAATTCACAGTGGGCAGTTCTAGATCCCTTTTTGTTAATCGTGCAAAAGTTTAATGCTGGCGTGACAACATGAGTATTAGATCAAGTTGAAAATTCGGGATATCATCTGGCCACGCGAATTTACGCCGACTTTGGCGTAAATCGAACGCAAATGGTTTTCTGTTGTGCGCACGCTAATCCCTAGTTCAAGGGCGATATCCTGATTGGAAACGCCCCGCTTGAGAAGCAGCGCAATATCCTGCTCGCGCGCGGTCAAGCCAAGCGCCGCCAAGCGATCCTGCAGAACAATCTCTGACTGGTCGCCATTATCGCACGTGACCATAAAAGCGCGGATGCGCCCATCCTGTTCAAGCGGCTGAATGCGCACATTCATTCGCCTCCCAGACCGCCCCTTGATTTCAAGGATTTTTCCTTTGTCACGCACATCGGCGGGCCACCCAGCATAATCCATGCAGGCGCTGGTCAGGTTCCGCACAAGACAAGAATCGCCATTGACATGATAATCGCCGAACTGGTCCTGAACGACCGAAAACGCTGCAGCGCCACGTTCATTCGCATAGGCAAGCCTTCCGGCGCTGTCGACCAACAGCACTCCCACGTCTTTGGACGCCCGCTCCAGAGTATCGACAATAACCCGGCTTTTCTCAAGAGCGCTTTCAACTGTCAAACCATGCAAGGCGGAAAGCGCGGCGGGCGCAAAATACCGTGCGCGCATCACGTCAGTCTTCGTGAATTTCGGCGCATCGGACGGCCTGTGAAAACCAAGCAATACGACCTGATCCCTGTTACCGAACAGGCGGAACGCCAGCACTAGCACATGATGGATATGATTGGGCTGGAAAAATTCCTGATAATATTCAGACCGGATCAAATGCCGGTAGTCGCAAATATCGGCAAGGCAAAAAAGGTCATATCCAAAACGCGACAGACTGCCCAACCGTCCGCCGGGCGCCATGCCATATTGCAGTACGGGATCCATGCGGTAGTAATAGGACGCATAGCGTTCATGCGATTGATCAGCGACCTGATGGCAGGCGTTTTGGCCGATCGAAAATGTTTTTCCATTCAGATGAAACTGACGAAATGAGGCCGTTTGCGCGGAAAGGCATTCCGCAAGAGGGTGAAGAATTTTATCTGTAATGTCCTCGAACTTTCTGCAGGCAAGCATCTGCCCGCAAATGTCCATGGGGTCGCGGTGACTGGCTAATATCGCACCCATCGGATCAATCCTCCTCGCCTGACGTGGTTAACAGAACACGCCTATTTTTCGGTGAGATTACACAATTTTCGACGACGCTAAAACCTCCTACAAATCGCTACTAAGGCGCAATTTCCGCCATTGCTGCACGGCAACATAAAACCGAGACGTTTCACCGGTTTAAAATATCGGCTTTTGAAAGCTCGATCGCTTCACGGAGGACATCCTCACGGCCGATCTGGTTAGACAGGATGAGCGTCAGCCGCGCCAAAAATTCCGGCGCCCGATCATCACCGACAGCGTCGATAGCCTCAACAAGCGCAGCATAAAATGCATCACCGTTCTCATAGGCCGGCTCGAAGTTTATGGTCGCGATGTTTCGCGACGGACTGTTCATGACAGTCTCCCCGCCGCGCGCCGAACGCTACGCTCAAGCCTCGCGCCGGGCCAGACGCGCCACCGCGCGGCCACATGCTGATCGGGCCGGAACAAATAGGTGGCGCCCGGGGTCAAATCATAGCGTTCGCGCAACGAGCCATCGCCTTCGCAAAGCGTTCTCCCTCGTCCAATGGTCTTCACCGCAACGCTTATTCCGTTGACATCGATACGGGGCGGGAGATTTAGACCATTCGGTTCATAAGCGATTGCGGTGAATTCGTCCCTCAGTTCGTTCAGCAACCAGCCCTCTTGGCCGTTGACATTTAACAGCGCGTCCTGGGCCGGGGAGCCTGGCTGCGTCGCACAATCGAAAAAGTCTTCATCGTGCGTGTTGAGTTCTGACCCGGCTAAATGCGCAGGCGCCGACAGACGGCCTGAATTCACAAGCGACTGCGCGAAAGGATATTTGGCGGCAAGCGAAAGCGTCTGATCACGCAAGACACGGCTTGTTTTCGATTTGGGCGTAATGAAGTCAGTCGCGCGCGTCGAATGGAGAATATTTTCCTCCGCAGCGAAGACCCGCTCCTGACTGTAGGTGTCGAGAAGGCTTTTGGGCGCAACGCCATCGAGAACGAGTTTCAGCTTCCAGCCGAGGTTATCCACATCCTGTACGCCGGCGTTGCCGCCGCGGGCGCCGAAAGGCGAAACCTGATGAGCCGCATCCCCTGCGAAGATCACACGTCCATGCACATAATCCTTCAATGTGCGGCACTGGAAGACATATAGGCTGATCCATTCAATATCGAACTGAACATCATCGCCCAGCATGGCGCGAATGCGGCGCTTGACGTTTTCCGGCTTTTTTTCTTCTTCCGAATCCGCCTCCCAGCCAAGCTGCAGGTCAATGCGCCATATGTCGTCCGCCTGACGATGGAGCAGCGCTGTCTGGCCAGAATGAAATTTTGGCTCAAACCAGAACCAGCGCTCATTTGGGAAATCGCCTTTCATTTTAACGTCGGTGATGAGAAATTTATCCTGAAAGATGCGGCCGTCGAAGGCGAGGCCAAGCTGGCGGCGAGCGCCTGACCGGGCGCCATCGCAGGCAATCAGCCATTCACAGCCAAGCTGATAACACCCATCCGGAGTATCGATCTTGACGGTGACACCCTCTTTATACTGATCAATGGACACCACTTCATTGCGCCAGCGCACTTCACCGCCCAACGCAAGCAATCTGTCTAAGAGATATTCTTCAACCCGGTATTGCTGAAGATTGACGAAGGCCGGCATTTTGTGCCCCCCTTCGGGGAGCAGGTCAAAACTGTACAACAGGCTGTCCTGATTGAAGACCTTGCCTGTTCGCCACTCAACTCCACGCTCAACCATGATATCGCCGACCCCAAGCCGGTCCCAGATTTCGAGTGTGCGTTTAGCCTGACAGATCGATCTGGATCCTTCGCTCAGCGTGTTCGACTTTTCGAGCACCACCGCCTTCACGCCCTTTGACGCGAGATCAATCGCCATGGTCAGGCCCACCAAGCCGCCGCCAATGATAATCACCGGATGCGCTTCAACATGCGCAGCGTCCTGATCGGGTGAGCGCACATAACCATATGAGCGTGAAACAGTGTTCAGACTGGTCGCCATCAGGAGAGTGCGCCCTCCAGCTCAAGCCACATCTTGCGATCCCGCTCATCAGTCCAAATACGCGGGTCACGAACGCCAGTGGCTTCGTCATAAGCGCGCGTGACATCGAAGGGCATGCAGTGATCGAAAATGACCCAGTGTCCGTAAGCGCCGGAAAGTTGTTCGTAGGCCGCACGATACGCAGCATTCAGATCGCGTCCTGCATTCGCTTCGCTCTTTACAGCTTTGAACAGGTCGCAAATAAACGCGCGCGTACCGCTGATCCCTTCTGCAATTGCCTTCGGCGTTGTCAGTGCGTCGCCACGCCCCGGCACAACCGCATTTGCGCCAAGCGCTTCCAGCCTGTCTAGCGTTGCAGGCCAGTCGGTCAGATATGCATCGCCGGTGTACGGCGTTGCGCCATATTCCACGAGATCGCCCGCAAAAAGGATTTTCTCCTTCGGCAGCCATACGACCGTATCGCCTTTCGTATGCCCTCGCCCGAGCTGCAACAGCTGCACTTCAAGCTCGCCGAGATACAGCGTCATCTTCCCGGAGAAGGTCATAGTCGGCCAGGTGAGACCCGGTATGGAATCAACCCCTGTGAACAGCCGCGGAAATCGTCCGATTTCTGAGGCCATATCTTCCTTGCCGCGCTCAACAATCAGGTCGTAGGTGTCCTGGCTCGCAAGAATATGGTCAGCGCCGTAGGCCGAGGCGCCGAGAACGCGCACCGCATGATAGTGAGAAAGGGCGACATATTTCACCGGCTTGTCGGTGACGCTCCGAATTCTGTCGATGACGTCCGCCGCCATTTTAGGCGTCGCTTGGGTATCGATGATAAGCACGCAATCGTCACCGATCACGACGCCAGTATTGGGATCACCCTCCGCTGTGTAGGCGTAAGCGCGTCCCGGACACAGTTCTGCGAATGTAATCTTTTTTACTTCGACGTCGGCTTGCGATGCGAATTTTTTTGTCATGAGCGCGGTGCAATTATTAAGAAGGGAAATCAGCAAGATGCGCGAGGTGATCAGCCGCGCCGTTCGCGGCAGCGAGATCGTACATCAGGCGTGCATCGACAATGCCAGCGACGCCCCCATTTTCGTCATAACCGACGATCGGGCCGTAAGCCGTGGCGAACATTATTGTTCCAGTGGGGGAATCTGGTTTGTGCCGGGTCGCTGCGTCTTCATAAAAATAACAACCTTCGCCGCCGCGATCATCGTCATATCCAAATTCGCCCTGCAGGACGATACCTTCAACGCCGCCCAAATGCCCGTGTACAGGCGTGTCGAGACCTGGTTCGACTTTGAGGAGAATCGTAAATCCGCCGGTCTTTTTGTCGAGATTGAGCAGCTTGAAGTGGGTGCCTTCCATCACCCATGGGGTCCAGGGCAATTTGCCGGGATCTAGGAACGCAGGCCGGTGCTGCTTCAGAATTTCCAGTTTGGTATGCCCGACGACAGGCCCGCTGTTACCATCCATCTTCCACCTCCCTAACGGCGCCGGGTTTTTCGCCCGCCCGTTCTTTTTCTTCTCCAGCCT
>JAUIEG010000171.1 GCA_030428745.1 Alphaproteobacteria bacterium | reverse complement strand
ACTACCATCTGATCCACCACATCTATCCGCGCACCCCGTTTTACCGGTATGACCGCGTGTTCGAACGCAGCGAGGATTTCCTGCGCGGTGAAGGCGTCAATATCATCGATGTTTCCTGATTTCAGACCCTTCACGCCCGCCCGGTGCGATTGACGGCGATGATGCGGTAAAGCGCGCACGCCGTGACATAGATCAGCTCAACATCAAACAGCCTGTTGAGAACGAACTTCTCCCAGAAAAGGCCGCCTGTATTGAGCAAGGTGCCAACGTGATAGATCACCAATACGCCATGCATGAAGCATAGAGGCGCCGGAAACCAGCGCCCCCGCGACATGCGGAAAAACAACGCCGCTGTAATCGCGTCGATAACGATATAGCCGACCGTCAGCGCGGCGCCCCCAAGCACCAGCCACAGCTGAAGGGCGGCGGCCCAATTGACAAAAATAATCCGCGCGGCCGCGGAAAGTTGTTCCGAACGTG
Organism: Alphaproteobacteria bacterium; assembly: GCA_030428745.1. Classification (GTDB taxonomy): domain Bacteria; phylum Pseudomonadota; class Alphaproteobacteria; order Caulobacterales; family Parvularculaceae; genus Hyphococcus. The sequence continues at coordinate 5,712 of JAUIEG010000171.1, read as the reverse complement.
AATGAAGAGCGGCCATCAGCGTCACGCCGATGGCCGCGGCGTAAAGGCTAATGGTTATCCAAGCCCAAGAATTGATCGAACGGCCCCCAACGGTTCAAACTTTGGAAGCCCGCCGCCTGCCGCCTGAAACAGGTCTGCGCCAGCTTCCATCGCTTTCGCGTTCATCGCGCCATGCGCCTGTGTCGTGACCTCCGCCAGATTAACCAGCGCGGTCTGAATGTTCGCAAAAGCTTCTGCCCCTTCTGATGCATGAAGTTTGCCATCAAGGCCTTTGGCGGCGACGGCGCCGGCGGCGAGCGTCGCGGCAAGGCCCGCAATTTGCTTCTCAAATCGCAGCAACACTAACTGTTCTTTTCGGAGATCTGTCATCTCTTATCCTCATAAGTAAAAAATGTGGTACTCATTACAGGATTACAACCATAACGCGAATACAGGTGAAATCTAGAGTAAATTACAACTTAAGCGGGAAAGTTAGTTTGAGTATAGATGAGGACAATTACGCCGCGCGGATCGGGCGCATGATGTGGCGGGTCGCCAAAAGGCGGGCCGAGGAGATCCGCCTATATGGGCGCGCGCCGGAACAGACGGTCTTTAGCGGCGCAGAAGCGAGCGGTGCTGAAAATAGAGCTCCGCCGCCAGCTCCGCGCCGCGATCAAGCGCCGCCGGCGCCGGAACGCCCCCTGACTCTTTCAGAATTTCTTCGAGAACTGGCCGAAGAGCTTGCGCGAGACGAGCCGGACCCTGACACGTCGTCAGACGGCTCAACGCCGCATAAGTATTGACCGCCGCTTCCGCAGCCACAGCCATCATGTCGGACGAAACCGGCGCATCTTCTTCCGCACGCAGATGGTTAATCACCACCGCCAGGGCAAGGCGCAGCCGCTCCTGATCGAGCGGCGTTTCATCGCCGCCGGCGTTAAGGCTCACCACGTCCGCGCCGGCGGAGGCGTCGCCATAGAGCATGGCGAGGGTCACCGCACCGCCCGTGGCTTCCACAATCCGGCGGGCCAGCATCGGCCTTGGCGCCTGCACGCCGGAAACGATCCGGTACAGGGTCTGGCGTGACACACCGACCCGCGCTGAGAAATCCTGAAACCCCTCCTCCACTTCGCGGAGATATTGTTTCAACGGATGCATGACATTCCCCTATGCGCGCATTCGCGCGGGCGCCCTAAGCGCGCATTTGCGCGGGCCCCTAAGCGCGTATTTGCATGGAAAAAACTGTCACGAGACTCGCAACATTAAGTAAAGAATTGCTGCGCCGCGAAAGACCTTCTATGACCGGCGGACCCGGCTGCATGGGTCCCGCGAGAAAGTACGACGCCCGCCATGAGTGCGCTCCTCTTAACCTTGAACGACGTCCGTCTTCAGATTGGCGCAACGGCTCTGTTCGAAAACGCCTCCCTTAATGTGGGCGAACGCGCGCGCATTGCATTGGTCGGGCGCAACGGCTCCGGCAAATCGACCCTGATGAAAATCGCCGCGGGACTGGTGGAGCCGGACAAGGGCGACCGCTTCGTTCATCCGGGCGTGACGCTGCGCTATCTCCCGCAGGAACCCGACGCATCAGGCTTTGCGACCATCGGCGATTACGCGGATGCTGGCCTCGATGAAACAGGCAAGGCTCATGAGGCGGAAACACTGCTCCATGAGTTGGGGCTCGATCCGGCGGCCTCACCGTTGAGCCTGTCAGGCGGCGAACTGCGCCGCGCCGCCATCGCACAGACGCTCGCCGCGGCCCCCGACATCCTTTTTCTTGACGAACCGACCAACCATCTCGATCTGCCGGCCATCGCCTGGCTCGAAGACAAACTGCGCGCCCTTCCCGCCGCCATGGTCATCATCAGCCACGACCGGCGGTTCCTCGAAGGCGTGACCAATGACACGGTCTGGATTGACCGCGGCGAAACACGCCGGACGGGCGTCGGCTTTAAAGACTTCGAGGTCTGGCGCGACAAGTTTCTCGAAGAAGAGGAAACCGCGCTGCACAAGCTCGGGCGCAAGATCGCCGCCGAAGAACACTGGATGCGCTATGGCGTCACGGCGCGCCGCAAACGCAATATGCGCCGGGTTGGCGAGCTAAAGACCATGCGCACAACACTGCGCGAAGCGAAAAGGATTCAGGGCGGCCCTGCTTTTTCAGTTCAGGCGGGCGGCGCATCCGGGAAACGCGCGATTGTCGCTGAGCATGTTTCAAAGTCGTTCGGTGACCGCAAGATTGTCGACGATTTTTCCGTGGAAATCGCGCGCGGCGACCGCATCGGGCTTGTCGGCCCCAACGGCGCGGGCAAGACAACGCTGGTCAATCTCCTCACTGGCGCGCTGGAGCCGGACGAAGGCAAGATAAAGCTCGGGACCAATCTCGAGACCGTCTCGCTGGACCAGCGCCGGGCGCGGCTACGCCCCGATATGCGCGTCGCTGACGCCATCAATGATGGAACCGGAGACTGGGTCATGATCAATGGCGAAAAGCGCCATGTGGCGACTTATCTCAAAGACTTTCTCTTCGGTCCCGAACAATGGCGCCAGCCCGTAGAGGCGCTTTCGGGCGGCGAGCGCGGACGGCTGGCGCTGGCGGCGGCGCTGGCGAAACCTTCAAATCTTCTGGTTCTCGACGAGCCCACCAACGATCTCGATCTTGAAACGCTGGAGATGCTGGAAGAGCAATTATCCGCCTACGAAGGAACATTGCTGCTCATCTCCCATGACCGGGCGTTTCTCGACAATCTAGTGAGCGGCGTCATCGCTACAGATCCTGAAACGCCGGGCCGGTGGATCCGCTATGCGGGCGGCTATGACGACATGGTCGCGCAGCGCGGCAGCGCGCCGGGACTTGAAGGCGCGGCGCCGAAACAAAAACAGAAATCATCGGCGCCCGCCGCAAAACCCAAACCGGCGGCGAAAACAAAACTCTCCTACAAGGAGCAATATGCGCTGGAAAACCTCCCGGGTGAAATCGACAAGCTGCAAGCCAATATCGCTGCACTAAAAGAAAAACTCGACGATCCGGATCTTTTCGCGCGCGACGCGGTGCTGTTCGATAAAACGGTCAAATCCCTCGCCGCAGCGGAAGAAACCCTCGCGACCAAAGAAGAAGAATGGCTGACGCTAGAGATGAAGCGGGAGGAGTTGGAAGGGTGATAAGTCAACGCACAATCGCTTACTCCCTTCCAGCTCTAACTCGTATCGCCAGAGCACCGAACTATCTCTGAGCAACGTCTCGGAAAGGCTGCGCAACGATCTGCCAGCCATCTTCGTAGAGAATATATCCCGGCTTTCGGGTCGCTATAAGGTCAACCGTACGCCCATATTCTTGCAGCAGAAATTTGATCGCCCAGATTCTCTTTAACGGTTCATGCGCAGCGTCCTTAAACCAACAGATGGCCCGGTAATGCGTCCCTTTTTCGAGGACCGATGGGACCTGCAGGTGAGTTTCCAGCCAAGTCAAATTTTTACGCAGCTGTTGGTCGTCATAGTGAGCTGTGCTGGATGCATGCTTCAACTCATAGGCCAGCTGGAAAATCCCGCGCTTGTTCGATGTACCGCAATTCAATTCTAATCCTTGAAATCGAACGTATTTCATTACGTCCTCCAATGGTGGGCCGCCGAGGAATCGAACCTCTTACCGTCACCACCCCACTTGTTGATAAACGGCACGGCGTTTACAGCGCCGCGTGGGGACAGCGACCCGAATGGCTACATTTTTGAGTTTGGAAAAAGCCAAAGCGGCTTTATTTGCGCCTAACGCGTAGGCGCAGCGACATTCGATCTAGCTATAATAATAAAGCGTCAAAGTCATAATGGCTGCGCAATTACCGACATGCCGAATAATTGTCAAGCCAGCACTCCGTACGGAAATAATCTCGATTAGAAGCGATGGCCGGGACCGAGTCGCATCAACAAAAAATCGCCACGCTCTGCCGCCCGGCAATCACCAGCTCACCGTCGCGGTTCCAGACCAGCATATCCTGGCTGGTGTAGCCGGCGCCCGCATGTTCGGCCCGGCTTTCCATCAACCACCAGCCGTCGCGGGTCTTCGGTTCGTCGCAAAGAACATTCACCATCCAGGTCATGGAGCTGATCGGCGCCGGTTCGGTGAACATGGGTATGAGCGCCGGCGGCGGCATGTCTGCGAGCGCAAGCAGCGCGACAATGCCGCTCGCGTTTTTATCGGTGTGGCGCACCCAGATGAAATGATCGTGCTCTTTTGAACCGCTCAGCGGACGTCCGCCCTTTGCAAGACGGCTGTCGAAATGGCTGGTGAAATGAGCCGCCCCGGCAGGCGGCGCAAAAGCCTCGCAATCCTCGGGCGCAGGCATATCGGGCGTGGGCGTAAAATTGCGGTTCCATTGCGACGGGCGCGCGCCGCCAAAGGCGAATTCGCAGCGCGTGGCGAGGCTCCGTTCGCCCCCTTCTTTCACCTGGCTGACATCGGCCGCCACAAAGGTGACGGACTTGCCCTGACGCAGCAGTTCAGCGCGGCCTTCAACGGCGCCGCCCGCCGGGCCGATAAACGACACCATCGCCGAGCGCAGAGGCGGCGCCTCGGGGAATGCGCGCAGCGCGGTCTCAAGCGCGATCGCCGCCGAAAGTCCGCCATAGGTTGTCCGCCCCTGCATCCAGTCAGGCGGGATCGTCATGGAAAGGGCGCTGTCTTCGAAAACGGCGCCCGCCATCAATGGTGAAAAAGAATGCGTCATGCCCGCTCTATGCGGGGCGAAGGCCATTCTCAGCAAGACTGGAATGCAGCCGAAGAGGCGCCTTGCCCTGATGCGCCGCCGGCCCGGGGATTAACCCTCTCGCCCTTTTCCGATAGAATGCCGATGGTGGGTAAAAACCCCCGTATTTATGCGGGGTTGCCGAGGGGGCCGAGGTGATGAGCACAAAAGAGAATAAGGAGGGAATGCTCCAGAGCTTGCAAAAAAGCGCCGGCGCCATGGTCTCCCGCCTTCCTTTTTCATCACGCTTTTCCGCAAAATCGACGCCTCCCAAAGCCGCCACGGCGGGGCGGACTTTCGCACCCTGGGACCCGACTGTGGCGCTGTTTCCGGACCAAACCGGCAATGAGGAAGAGGCGGGCTCCCTGCCCCTGACGATGTTGCTTGAACAATCGGCGCACGCCATGGCGCGCCGCAAAGACGATTTGCGCGAACCGGCGGCCCGCCTCGCCGCCCGTATCGACGAGCGGCGCGAAGGCGAAGTGACCCTCGCGGCCCAGGCTTTGCGCGTTCTGATCGGCCTTGTCTGGCTTGGGGCCGCCATCTGGCTATACATCGCCGTCCTCAATGCGCGCGCCGACGGCGTCTCTGTAGTCGGCCCGGGCATCCCGCTCGATGACGCAGGCGTCCTCATGCGGGTGTTTCTGATTGTCGCCGGGGCGGGGCTTGGGGTCGCGTTTGGGGTCGCGGCGCTCACCCGCGCCTTCGGCAATGCTGACAATGAGCGCATCAAGAAAGACGCCGCCGCATTTGGCGGTGCGATCGCAGACGCAGCAGACGAATTCGATTCGACGCTCTCGTCCCTCAGGAGCGACATGGACCGGCGCGGGCATCCGGCCGATGCCGTCGACGATCTTTCCCGGGCGCATCTGACGGCGCTGGAGGCTCATGATTTCTTTCGTGAAATCAGCTTCCTCAACGGCGCCGAAGATGAGCGCTCGCGGCTTATGCTGCGCGGTTTTCTCGCCCGGGCGGCGGGTGGCGGCGCCGGCCC